>JAJDBI010000262.1 GCA_029261435.1 Nitrospinaceae bacterium | reverse complement strand
AGCCAGAATACCCAAAAACTGCTGCTCTCCATTTGGAAGCGACTTGTAAACCTCTGCTGACCCAAATTCTATAATATAGGCGCAGTCACTCATCTCACCCTCAGAGATAATGGGTTGACCCTTCTTATATTTCAAAACTTCGATCTGATTTAACATGTTTTTTTAATTACCTGACATTACTTAGTCAAACTTTTAGCAAAACCGCTATCAGACGAATTTTGAGTACCCGACCTTTGCGAGTTCGGGACGTTCGGGGAGAACATGTATGCCACCAAACCCGCAAAGATCAGGAAAATAATAACGGCTTTCCAAGGCGAACTTTTTCTTGCCCCACCCCTCTTTTTAGGTGTAGAAGCCTCTGCACCCTTCAATGAAGGTTTTGCCGAATTTTGATTTTTAGTTTTCATTGTTGCTGAAGTCATCATTTCACCTCAAATAACTATCAATTTTTTTACATATACCATATGCATAGCATAAAACATGCCAATCCCCCACAAACAGGGGATAAAACCTATAAACCTATATAAATAAAAGGGTTTATTAAAAATTTTGGGCGGCGACCTGGAAGAACTTCATTGAGACAGTATCTCATAATGAGACAATTAGTATCATTATGAGACATATTTTGAGACAAAATGAGACAGGTTTTGCCTAACTTATGGAGCGATATTTTTTAATTTTTCTATAAAATGTTGCCCGGCTGATTCCCAGATCCTTTGCGGCTTGCGGAATTTTTCCGTTTGCCCGATTGAGAGCTTCCAAAAAAGCTTGTTTTTCGATTTCGTCAAACGTTGAACCGGATGAAGAAACAGGAGGGGAAGTTGGTTGGGAAATATGAGCAGAGGTAACAGGTCGTGTGAGTTCCTGGTTTTCCTGAGCAGGAATGAATTGGTTGTCTTCGCCGACAGATCCTTCACGGAATTTTTGAATTTCCGGCGAAAGGTTTTCAATCTGAACCGTATCTGTTCGGGTAGAAACCATTGTTCGATAAATCTCATTTTCAAGTTGGCGCACATTACCCGGCCAGGTATAGCGAACCAAAGCTTCCAGTGCATATGAACTGACAGTCGTAATTTTTTTTGTGATATCTGATTTGTATTTTTTAAGAAAATGATTGATCAGGATGGGAATATCCTGCCGCCGTTGCCTCAACGGAGGGATGAAAACCGAATAGACCACCAGCCGGTAATACAAATCTTCACGAAACTTTCCCAGACGGACCGCTTCTTCCAAGTCTCTGTTTGTGGCGGAAATGATTCTTAAGTCCACATGTATCTTTTTATTACCGCCCACTCTCTCAAAACTTTTATCCTGCAAAAAGCGTAATAGTTTTACCTGCATTCTAGCAGGCATCTCCCCCACTTCGTCGAGAAACAAGGTGCCGCCATCAGCAACCTCCAGCTTTCCCATCCGGGAATCATCGGCTCCGGTATAAGCTCCTTTTTCATGACCGAAAAATTCATTTTCCTGTAGCTCTTCGGGGATAGCCCCGCAATTGATCGCAACAAAGTCTCCTGCTTTATAGGCACTGTTAAAGTGCAGGGCCTTTGCCACCAATTCCTTTCCCGTACCACTTTCTCCATTAATGAAGACATTGATGTTGATTCCTGAAACCTCATCAATCTGGGCAAACACCTGCTTCATCGCATCGCTCTGGCCGACAATATTCTTATAGGAATAGGTTTTTTTCAGCTCTCCCTGCAAACGCTGGATCTTGTTGACCATCGTGTGCATTTCGATGGCTCGATCAACATTGGTTTTCAGGCGAACCTTATCCACCGGCTTTGTCATATAATCAAACGCCCCGATTTTCATGGCTTCTACTGCAGAATCCACCGCATCATTATTTGTCACCACCAGAATCGGAATATCCCGGTTGGCCAGCTTCAAACGTTTAAGAATATCCAGGCCTCCGGACATATTGATGTCTAAACAAATCGCGCTGGGGTTTTCATCCAACGTGTTCAGGCAAAGTTCACCGTTATCAAAAACTTTGACCCGGTAACCTTGGTCCTGAAGCCACCCCGCCATCATATCCTGATGGGGAGTGTCCGTATCCACAACGAATAAAAGGTCTTTTGTTGGCATGATTCAAATTATCGTTATGATTTTTCTGCCTCCTGAATGGAGAACAGAGTTTATCTATCCTACCATAGGGTAATGATCAGTCCTGCTCGCACCTTCTGGAGGCTCTATAGCCAAAAGTTTCCGCTTCAAGGCGATTACCAAAGTTGATATAGCCTTTGGTATTTTTAGGATAGCCCTTACATCCCGGCCATTCATAAACCCGGGTTTTAGGGTTGCCCAACAAGCCGTATGTCAAAAAAAGATCATAATCCATATCTTCCTGTTTGGAGGGAGGCGATGGAAGCCTGTTTTCCCGGCGGAACTCCCACGGTGGAACAGGTGTCTCCTGAACCCAGAGACCGAGCTTTTTTTGCCAGGCCTTATATTCCAATTTCTCAAGAAAACTGCTGTGATGATGCTTCACTCTGTAATGCCAGGCCAACCCGGCTTTGAGCATTTCTTCATTCAATAGTTTACCGTCCGGCAAAAATACTTCTCCGATCAAGCGACCATATTTATCTTTAAAGGTGTAGTTCACCCGCACGATTTTCTTCAGAGCCAGATCTACTGCCAACCTGCGGGACTGCTTGCCAAAGGGCTGACCTGTTTCCGGGGCATCGATATCTGCTAAACGCACTTTATAGGCTCTATCGCGCTTCGTCTTGACCGTTAACGTATCTCCATCGTGAACCAACGTCACTTCGCCGTTTATCTTCTTCAGCTCCGCTTGCGGCACCAGAAATAACATCAAGGCTAATAATCCAACTTTAATTCCCATAATAAAATTCTACCACCCACTCGGCGTGGGGCCAACTGGCAATAACTTGATCTGGCAATCATCCATATTCTCGGCTTTAGATGCCATCGCTATTCGCCGCCGGTGGCAATGGGTTGCTAACGCAATCACCGGTGCAAACAGCTCCTCTCCTGTAGAGCAATTATCATTGCTCCTCCGGTAAAGAGCGTTCAATCATAAAGCGGACATCTTCATTGGCATTACTGTAGGTGATCTTTATGTTCGGGTGCTTGGACTGAAACACGCGAAACACCTCATCGACAAAGCCCTGACCTACGGTGGAGATACCCTTAAAGTCTAGAACCACATGTTTGAATTTTTCCAGGCCCAGACAAATGCGTCGTGCCTGCGAACGCGAAACATAGCGCTCATCGCCCAGTTTGCTCAACTGCACTAAAATATGTGTTTTATCAAACTTGGGAATTCCTTCAGAGTCTTCTTCTGTAAATTCTTTAAAAACTTCCTGTAATTTTCTTTTTGAGTCCAGACGAATCGACATTTCCAAACGTGTTCCGTCTAATTTAGAACCCCCTGCCGATTCTACAAACCAGTCTTGATCGTGATTAGTTCGTACATAAGAAATTCCTTTTGAAGTTATAAAAAAATCATCGAAAGCCCGGGAGGTGAAAAAAATGCCTTCGCCAGTGTGGTTTTCCGGATCGGTAGTGAACTTACCTTTGGAAAGATGCAGGGCACTTTCGCGTTCATCTTCAAGGTTCAAGTTATTTTTGATCTTTTTAAAAATTCCAATACCATCATCAGATAGGCCAATATTAACTGAGCTAGCATCCCACTCAGTATCAATAACAACACTTGTTCCCTCAGAATGGTCGATGGCGTTGTTGAGCATTTCTGTAAAACCGTATTGGCAAATATCAAAAATATTTTTAGGCAGTGTCTCAAAGTCTTGCAAAAAGTTTTTTTTCCAAACTTTATATTCTTCAACCTCGGGTTTCAGAAGAACAAGAACTGCTTTATTTTTTTCGGTTTTTAAATAATATTGTGCCTGCCGTGTCATGCCGGATTTTATGATTTCTCCATCGCGAATCAGTCGGTTCAAGTGGCGGTGAACGGTCGTACGGCTGCACGAAAAAGCCTTCGAGGCTTTGGCGACAATATTTTTCGGGTGCACCGGTATCTTCGCTAAAAGATAGCTGCGAATTTCTTCTGCCTGGTTCTTGATCATTTTAAATCCTATATTACCACTAGTTATAAATAATATTATAACTAGTGGTAATATATATGTCAATCAGAGTGATTGAGGGATTTTTTATCAAAATAACACTATATATAGTATGTCTATATTTTACCACTATACAAAATTGTTATTATAACTATTTATCAGCCTGTTTATAACTATTGAGTGGGGGTTTTATAACGGGTTATAATTGAAGGGAAATGGCTTATTCAGCCGAGAGGAAATTTGCCAGCAGAAAAACCATATTGCTAGCCGGCCCCACGCCGAGTGGGGAGTACTAAGCCGTTTTTCTTGAGCGCAAAACCAGGAAAAGTCCGCCAGCCAGCAAAAATAAACTGTAAAAACTACCTCGGCTGAGGTCAAAAATAAGTGGTGCATCGGGTTCTCTGAACTGCTCGCCGAAGACGCGCACCACGGCATAAATCATAAAAAACTCACCGGTCAATTTTCCTGGAGAATTCAAAACGTCGGTTTTCCACAATCGCCATTGGCTGTATAGCAGCAACAAGGCACCCTCCAGTCCAGCTTCATAAAGTTGCGAAGGATGCCGAGCTGAGATTAACTCCAAAGGCGTTCCCGGCATTGCGCTTTGAGGAAAGATTACAGCCCAGGAAACATTTGTGACCTTGCCCCACAGTTCGCCATTGATAAAGTTCGCGATGCGTCCGAGCAAAATTCCCGGTGGTACCAGAGGGCATAACAGGTCCCCAAGTTGCAGAAAAGAGAGCTTTAGTTTTTTCGCCACCCACCAGCAGGCCACCAGCACTCCAATGAATCCACCATGACTGGCCATACCCCCTTTCCAGATCTGAAATATAACCCAGGGTCTATGCAGAGTCTCCTCTAAAGCATAGAACAGCGAGTATCCCAACCGCCCACCCAGCAATACTCCGATCATCATCGCAGTAATAGTGTAGGACTGTTGTTCAGGCGTGAGCACAGCTTTGCCATGCTTGCAAAAAAGATGCAGGAGCCACATTCCGGCCAGAAAACCCAACGCATAGGCCAACCCGTAATACCGGATGCCAAAATTCTCTGTAAATTGAAATAGGAAGGGGTCCAGATCGTGAACCCAGTATTCGGTTTTAAACACGGTACCTCTCGAAATTGGAGGAAAGCCTGAAAACTACCGGTGCAAAATGGAGGCGGCGTCGATGGCACCATAGGTAAAAATCATATCCGCTCCGGCACGACGCATGCTGAGAAGCGACTCTATCAAACAACTGTCATAATCTAGCCAGCCTTTTTCAGCAGCAGCCTTAAGCATGGCATATTCTCCGCTGACATGATAAGCAGCAACAGGAAGCGCTGTATGCTCACGCGTTAAACGAATGATATCCAGATAGGGCAGACCTGGTTTGATCAATATCCAGTCTGCGCCTTCTTCTTCATCCAGCATGACTTCCCGAATCGCTTCACGGGCATTGGCTGGATCCATTTGATACGTTTTTTTATCTCCCTCTTTCGGGGCAGAATCGAGTGCATCGCGAAAGGGACCATAAAATGCGGATGCATATTTTGCGCAATAGCTGCAAATCAACACATCCTCAAACCCCGCCTCGTCCAGGGCCCAGCGAATAGCATCGATCCGGCCATCCATCATGTCGGAGGGTGCCACCACATCGGCTCCCGCTTCTGCTTGAGCCACGGCCATTCCAGCCAATAGAGGAAGTGTTTCGTCGTTCAAAATTTTGCCGTCTTGTACCAGCCCGTCATGCCCGTCACTGGAATAAGGATCCAACGCCACATCTGTAATCACCAACATGCCCGGAATGGTTTTCTTCAACTCTTTCACAGCCCGCTGTAGCAGTCCATTCGGATTGAGACTTTCCTTGCCTTCGGAATTTTTCAAAGATTCATCCAAAGCCGGAAAGAGGGCGACTGCCGGGACTCCTAAATCAAACGCCCGTTGGCAATCGGCCACAAGTTGGTCAATTGAAAGCCTTGAGATGCCCGGCATAGAAGCAATCGGACTGCGCAGGTTCTTACCTTCCTGAACAAAAGCAGGCCAGACCAGGTTAGCCGGGTTCACTTGCGATTCCCGGATCATCCCACGAATGGCTGGATTCAATCTGTTTCTGCGTGGTCGTTGATTCATAAGTATCTCTTATTGCAGGAGGTTTACCAACATGAAGAACAATAGCGGATCAATTTAACCTTTGCAACCTAAAGCAAAACCCTGTCGAGGGTTCGACAGGGTTTGCGGATTTATGTCCCTGAAAAACGGGGAAAACTGGCTCCGGTGACAGGACTCGAACCTGTAACAACTCGATTAACAGTCGAGTGCGCTACCATTGCGCCACACCGGAATGGATTTATTATATAGGATTAAAACACTGAAATTTAATCGTTTTACATCATATTGTCAAGTGGATTTTCCCCCCACCCACTGAGCGTGGCTGCTAGCCGCAGGGGCCACGGTAAAATTTCTTTATAAGCCGAGAAAAAAGTTTGTTAACCAAATGAAGCTATTGCCATTAGGCCCCACGCCCAGTGGCTAACCCATTTCCATTCGGCCTTCCAGCGATTTCAGCAGGGTCACAGAGTCGGCATATTCAATATCCGAGCCCACCGGCAGGCCTCGAGCAATCCGAGTGACCTTGACCTCTGGGAAAGGCTTTAAAACTTTTGAGATGTACACCGCTGTGGATTCACCTTCCATATCTGGGTTGGTAGCCAGAATGACTTCTTTAATGCCTGGCTGACTGACTTTTTCTTTTAATCCTTCAATATTCAGATCATCGGGCCCAATGCCATCCAGAGGAGAAATCACCCCCATCAGTACATGATAAACACCTTTAAAATAACCCATGTTCTCCATCACATAAACATCATGGGGTTCTTCAACCACGCAAACCTGAGAGTGGTCACGGCTAGTATCTGAACAAATATCACAGGGATCTGACTCGGTGATTCCATGACAAGTCGAACAAAGTACGATCTTTTCTTTAAGGTTCTGAATAGCTGTGGCCAGTTTTTTCGCCTGTTCGACTTTTCCGCGCATCAGGAAAAACGATAGCCGTTCGGCGGTTTTCTGGCCTATACCAGGTAACCTTTTCAACTCATCTATGAGGTCTGTAACAGCGGGTGGTCTTTTCACGGCGAGACGGCTCGCTCCCAGTAATTCGTGTTTTTATTAAACGCACCCATTATGTAAACAGTCCGGGAATTTTTAATCCCCCGGTCAACTTGGACATCTCATCCTG
>JAJDBI010000261.1 GCA_029261435.1 Nitrospinaceae bacterium | reverse complement strand
TGTTTTTCTAGTTTTACCATTTCTGGTTCGGTGACCAGATCTGCCTTGTTCAAAAGAATGACATTGGAAAATGCAATTTGTTCCCAAACGACTGCTTGTTCATTTAGGTTGTTCCCGATATGTTTTGCATCGACCAGAGTGACAATGCCATCAAGAAAAAGTGATTTGGAAATTTCATCTTCAACCAAAAAGGCCTGAGCGGTGGGTCCGGAACTGGCAAGGCCGGTGCTTTCAATTAATATGTGATCAAATTTTTTATGCTGTTCTAACAGCCTATTCAGGGTTTCTATGAAATCCCCGCGAGTGGAGCAACAAATGCAACCGTTACTCATTTCAAATATATCCTGATCGGCTCCGATGATGAACTCAGAGTCGATACCAATTTCTCCAAACTCATTTTCGATGACAGCGATTCTCTTGCCGTGATTCTGCTTTAAAATATAGTTCAGGAGTGTCGTTTTTCCTGAGCCCAGGAACCCGGATAACAGCGTCACCGGAAGTCCGTTTTCTGATGTATTCATAGGGTTTTTGGTAGAAGGTTTTATTCAATTTCCTTATACACCATTATAACATTTATATCTCACAGGAAGGAATCAGCCTGATTTGGTAGGAAAACTCCTTGCCAGCGTGTAAGAATATGTTGACAATGTGAGGGCTTGAGAAGTACAAGTTTTAGTTCACAAAACCCGAGGAAGTTGTGTATGGCTTTAGATGTTGATGAGGCAATTAAAGACTGGGTAGGTTCACCTCCACATGTTTATGTCAAGCTTAAGGAAACACTTGATGACCCGAGGAGTTCCTTTAAGGAGTTTTCCGCAATTATCGGGCATGACCCTTCACTCTCTGCGCGTCTTTTGAAAGTTGTCAACAGTGCCTTTTATGGAATGGAACATGAAGTTGATACCATCACCCATGCTTTGGGAATTATAGGTACAGAGCAATTGACGCAACTGGTTCTGGCGACATCGGTGACGAAACAATTTACCGGGATTCCCGGGAACCTGGTGAGTATGGATCTTTTTTGGCGGCACTCGATTGCCTGCGGGGTAACTGCGAAGATTATTGCTGATTGGGTTGGTGAGCGTAACCTGGAGAACTATTATCTAGCGGGTATGCTCCATGATATTGGCAGTCTCATTATTTACAAAAAATTCTCACCGGTTGCCGAAAAAGTATTAATGCGCTGTAAAGAAAATAAAGAATGTTTGTTTGATGTTGAGCGGGAGGTTTTTGGGGCCAGCCATGCCAAAGTAGGTGGAAAACTGCTGAAAGGGTGGGGGCTGCCCATGTCTCTTTGTGAACCGGTGTATTTTCACCATCGCCCAAACAAAGCAAAAGAATTTCCTTTAATTACCAAGATCATTCATGTGGCCGATAGCATTGTCGATCAAATGAATCTGGGAAGTAGTGGAGAGGCTATTGCAAACCCGGTCAAGCAGGAAATTCTTAATGAATTAGGGTTTGATGAGTTACCTGTCGAAAAGTTTGAAAATCAGATTAAAGATCATTACTACTCTGCGATGTCGGTTTTCCTTTAAGCCCGACAATGACTTCGCCTTTTAACTGTATTATTTTCTATCCGGCTCAGTCCTGTTTTTAGCATTGAAAAAATCGCTACCTTTGAGTTTTTCGTCATCCGTTTCCCAATGAATGGTTTTATCCATTTTTTGCATGAGAGGGATATGCTTAGAGCAGTGGATATAGGCCTCAACAACCTCGACTCTGATCCACGCCACGGGTTTCCGCGCTCCTGAATTTTTAGGTGAAAGTTTTATTTTTCCAGACAAGTCAGGATCGGCCTCCAATTCTTCGTTGGAAAGGATTTCTGCTTTCCCGTTGACGTGTAGTCCTATCGAGTTTTGGTAGAAATCAACAAAGAGCATTCCTATATTTGGGTTTTCAGAGATGTTTCCCATGCTGGCAAGAACTCCATTGCCTCGATACTCGGGAAAGAGAAGAGTTTTTTCATTTAGAATTGCCACGAAACCAGCATGGCCGGCACGGAAGGATGCATCGCAAGCACCCTCTGAGTCTGAGGTGGAAATAAAAACCATTTCCTGCTCAGCAATAAACTGGCACATTTCGGGGTTCAGGTGGTTGAGTAATTGTGAATTATAAAAGGCCAGCGCACGTTTTTCAGTTTTGAGTTTTTTTTGTAGATCGTGCTCGCCTTTTGATCCGGGTTTTTTCATGGAATGAGAGCTTAAAGATTGGAGTTATGCGGAAGGGCCAGATTCAGGTATTTGCCACGCTCTCCATATAGGAGACCTTTTTCTTCAAGGTATACAATGGCATTTTCGACCAGATTATCTTCAGGGTCCTTCCCCATTTTATCTTGAAAATAGTCGCGAATTTGTTCCACAGATTTTGGAGCTTCGTTGCAACAGATGAATGCCCAGGCGTGTGGGCCTTCTAATCTGATTTTTATGGATTCCAGGGGCCTCTGGTCATAAACCGTCACAAAATCCATAGACTTGGTGAAAATCAGGTAAGGCAATTGTTCCGATTGGTGCCTTTGTTTCCATTCTTCTGCGGTTTGAAATAACTCCTGTTTCAGTTGCTGATCAATCTGGTTGTTGGTTTCAAACTCAAAGTCGTAAGCAATTTTTAAATGATCAAGACCGGGGTGGTCATAAACAAAGGGATAGGCTTCTCCGGGGGCAGTGATTTTTATTCCATATTCTTCCGGTCTCTGGAAATAGGGGCTGAATCGCTCTAGCCACAGGCTACCGACACACTCAGGTGGGGGCAGGTGGAACAATAGTTTGATCAGATCAATCTGCTGTCGATAATCGTCAGCAGTTTCTCCGGGAAACCCGATCAAGATATTCCAGTTGATCTCAATGCCATAATACATTGCCCATTTCATGCAGAGAATGTTTTGCAAAGGCCGAACACCCTTATCCATTTCCTGCAACTGATTCGTGCTGAAGCTCTCAATACCGGGCTGAATCACTTTTGCCCCGCCTTGTGCCAGAGTCTTGATTTGTTTTTTTGTCAGGTTACTTTTAACTTCTATAAAAAAATGGAGGTCATAGTTGTGTTTGGCAAGATCACCAAAAACTCCGTCGATATATTTCATTTCCAGGATATTGTCGACCAGACGAAATCGGAAGGAGTCGTATTTTTTTGAAAGCTGGGCCAGGTCGGTGTGAACCTGTTCTATAGGCTTGGACCGAAACTTCATGGTGCTGGCATTCAAGCCACAAAAAGTACAGTGATGTTTCTCCCCCCACCAACAACCCCGCGCTGTTTCATAAAGAATAACCGGGTTTTCCAACAGAGAAGACTGGGGGTCGATCTCGCGCAACTGATCAAAAAAATCGTCGTAATCAGGAGCCGCATAATCCTGGAAGTTGCCGAACATGGCCTCGGGTTCATCATAAAGTACTTCTCCATCACAGCGGTGAATCACGCCTCTAGGGACTGGGCCGTCACCTTGTTCGAGATATTTCACCAAATGCGGCAACACATCTTCGGCTTCTCCGGGCACAACATAATCGATCCAGGGGAAAACTCTGAAATATTCCAACCCCATATCAGATTCAAAATTGGAACCGCCAAACAGGATTTTTACGTGAGGATATTTTTCTTTAATCCATTTAGCCAGTGTCAGACTGGCGACGTTTTGATTAAAGGTCGAGGAAAACCCTATGACATCAAAGGCTCCCCAGTCACAGGCGTCCCGGGACCATTGAAGAAACTCGGGAACCATTTTAGTTTTCACATCGACTAAAAACTCTTTGGGTCGCTCAATAGAACGGCAGACATCTTCAATATGCGGTTCAAAGTGGTTCATGTAATCCTGATTTTTGGCATGGTCTCCGAAAAGTGGATGGGAAAACAGCCATTCGCCGATCAGGAAGCGTTTTTCACAAAGTTGGTTGTAGACCGGTAGACCAAGTTGATGTGCGAAATGAAGATTCAGGTAGTGGCTCTTAACCTCGCAACCGTGGGTTTTCAGCAAGGTCGAGAGGGTCCCCAACTGGATGGATGGGTAAATATGAAACCCGAAGGGCATATTGATCAATGCTATTTTCAAAGGCATGGCGGTATTGTATCAATAACAAGGTAGGGTTCCACCAAAAAAAAATGGAAAGGAAGCTCAAGACTTTCCAATTTCAGGGTGCTTGGGGTTAGATTATTTGTGCTGGCAGTGGTAACCCATATCGCAAACAGAACCTGAGAACTCAGGCAACGATATGGGGAGCAGTGGCATAGAATTTTTCGGTGCAGGAAACTAATATGGAAGGAGTGGGGAACCTATGAGGTTATCTTGTTGAAGCGACCTTGAGATCCTTTTCATCAACCTTGCCCATGGGTTTGGCCTTACGCCCTTTCTTATTGTATAAGGAGGGAGATTGGATTTGCTGGTCAGATCTTTTTGTTAGAGCTTTAACAGAAATGACTTTTTTTAAGTTCCCGGAACTGTCATATACTTTTACTTCATGCATAGTCTTTCCTCTTTCTAATATGTCTTTTACGCGAATGGGTTAGTGGTCGAAACTTTACCGGCAGAGTAAAAACTCTGCCGGGGAAAGACACTTAAAACTAATTTATTTGGGGACAACCTTTGAGGCTTGTGGTCCTTTTTGACCCATGGTTTTTTCAAATTCCACGGCCTGTCCTTCATGGAGGGTTTTGAAGCCATCACCTTGAATCTCGGAAAAATGAACAAAACAATCTTCACCATCGTCAGACTCGATAAAACCATAACCTTTGCTTTCGTTAAACCACTTTACTTTTCCTTGAGCCATGCTAGATACTCTCCTGCAAATAAGCGGGAATTTTTTCCCCAATCCTTGGATCAGAGCTTCCCAAATTTGAATTTAGGTTGTCACTTTTGCCTTGTTCGGTGCAAAAAAAAACCATCCATGATTATGCTTGGACGGCTGGGGAATTAAAGCCCATCAATTTGCGCTCCGATTTATCCTGACAGTTTCAAAACAAAACAGCCATCAACTAATGTCAACCCATTTTGGGGCTAATTGTATCATAAAGCGTGTCTGAACCCAACTCATTTAGCTGAATTATATAGCTTCTCAACTCTCTGTTGGAGGTCAAGTCAATTGACTTTTATAATACCTGGTTCTAGACTGTATCTAACTAGTTGTATTTTTTGCGGGTATTCTTATTTATGTTTGCAGGTCCCCACTTTCTGTGGTCAGAAAATCGTGAAAAAAAATGGTATTAATACAAAAACCAAGTATTAATGGTGGCGGAAAATGGGAATATATTCGCCCTGTAATTATCTTATCTATTAAAGCCCCCTCTGTTCAGGATCAGAGAAAGGATTATTCAAATGTTTGAAGGACTTATTGCTCAATTCTGGTCTCTCGGTAAAGATTTGCACGAAGAATCAAAATTCAAATCAGCCTTGACCCAATTGCTGAGAGAGTTTCGAAAAACCCTTGATGATTCCAGTCCTCTGGCAAAATCCATTGACAGAAATGACCCTTCCAGAGAAATGGCTATTATTGCCAATAAGGAAAACTATCCTCAACTGGGCGAAATATTGTTTTTGGATACTGAAGAGGGGGACCAACGCCAAGAGGAAAGAAGAGACGCTTTCAGGCGAATGGATGAAGATCGAAGGCAATCCCTGTTAGCCATTGAACTCGATAAGCGCAAAGCCGCGCGTCGTGCAGAAACACGAAGAGATCTTGTGAATGACAGAAGAGGCTAACGGGCAAAATAAGCCTGTAAAATGCCCAGCGCGCCTTTTTAAATCAATTTCCAAAGAGTCCTTTAACAGCATCGCCAACCGGATTGTTTTCAACCAGATTCTTGCTGTTTTCAACCAGGTCCTGGGTACCAGCTGTGCCTTTTTTCAGCATGTCTTTGGCTCCAGAAACAACCGAGCCTACTACTTCTTTTATTTGGTCCAGGTTCAGGTGTTTGACAGCTCCGTTAATATTTTTTTGTAAGGAGTCTATCACTTTGCTGGCTACTTCTCCCGGAGTAGCGCCACCTTTGCTTTTACCAATATCTTTCAATACGATGTTGGGAAG
>JAJDBI010000260.1 GCA_029261435.1 Nitrospinaceae bacterium | reverse complement strand
CCCCTCCTTATCAGGAGGGGTGTATTTTTTTTACCATGAAATCTTCGGAATGGCGTAATTTTGTTATTGGTACTGGTGAGGTGCCAAACTCGATTTTTCGGCCTTTTGAGGCTGGAATGCTTTTGGAAGTCTCTTATTTTGCAAGGGTTTGTGGCTTGTTCTTCCTGCTCGGCTTGTAGTAAAATAAAGAAAAAATAGTGCCAAAAGCATAAATCTTTTTGGCAAAAATAGAATCAAATAATACACAGGTCGTTTCAACCCCCTAATGGAGATAGATATAAGGATGATCAGTATTCCAGATTTGATTGGTTTGGTACAAACAGCAGTTCCTGATGCAGAAGTGAATGCTTTGGATAAAACGGGGATGAAAGATCATTTCATCATTCATGTAACATCAAAAGCTTTTGAAGAAGTGGGAATTATGGATCGGCATCGTATGGTTATGGCGGCCCTCGATCCAGCAATGAAGGATGGACGGATCCATGCGGCAGAAGTCAAAACCGCAACCCCATAAAACTGACCCGGGTTTTCCCCTCTAAATTTTTATAAATAGTGTTGATATTTTTTTAAGGAGTGAGTAATGGCTGGTATTGAAGATCAAATTAAAGAAGAAATTGCGGCAAACAAAATCCTGATTTACGGCAAAGGTACTAAAGCGGCGCCACAATGCGGATTCACCGTGGAGACCATTCAATTTTTCAATAAATATGGCTACCCTTTTGAGGTTGTTAATTGTCTTGAAGATATGACAAAGCGTGAAGCTTTGAACAAGATGACCAACTGGCCGACTCTCCCCAAAGTTTTCATTGATGGCAAATTTTATGGCGATACAGATATTCTTGATGAGATGGAATCCAAGGGTGAAGTAGAGCCCCTGATTAAAGCCGCTTTTGGTGAGTAACTCCCCTCCTTGGCGGAGGGCCAGTGAGCAACCACTCGGCGTGGAGCCAACGGGCAATTAATTTTTCTGTCAACAATTGTTCACTGGGGCCAGCGTCACGCTGGCCCCAGTTTTTTGCCCTGTTGTTCAAGGGCTGTTTAATAATCAACCTAAAGGATAATTACATGCCAGATGAGTTAGAAGTTGGGGACCGCGCGCCTAATTTTGAATTGCCCGCTGTCTATGGATATAAAGCAGGCGCGTCAAGTCCATCTGCCGAAGAAAAAGTTGTGGTCAATCTGAAGGATTTTCAGGATAAAAAATGGGTGGTACTGGCTTTCTACCGGCAGGATAGTAGCCCTGAAGACACCCGCCTCATGGTTGGATTCAATGAATGGAACCGGAAATTCAAAACCCGCGAAGTGGAAGTTTTGGGGTGCAGCTGGAATGGTGTGAATGCGCATCAGCAGTTCATCGAAGTTTTCCAGTTCGGATTCACTTTGCTGGCGGATGAGTACAAAAAAGCCACGGAACTTTATGGCGTGATTAAAGAAGAAGAGGATTTGGGTCAGATGGTCAAGTTCGTAGACCGCACCACTTTTGTGATCGATAAAACCGGAATGATCCGTGCGATTTGGCGAAACATTGAAGACCTCCGCGACCATCCTGCTGCTGTATGGGAGTTTGTCAAAGAAGAGAAGAAATAAAGTCGTTTCTATCCGGCCTTTTACTTTGCCTCCCTCGCCAGAGGGCGGCCAGGCAGGGCTAATGGTGATGGCTGATAATGGTTTCGCGGATGGATTGCAAAACCTCCTCGTTTTCTTTTTTGTCAGTGCTGGGTTCGACGGGTGGGGAAATGATGACTTGTACGGAACCCGGAGAGATGACCGCACTGCCTTTTTTGATAATATCCCCGCTCCCCACGATGGTTACTGGTACCATAGGACATTTGGCTCGACTGGCTATCAGGTTGCTTCCCTTTTTAAACGTGCCGATTTGCCCGTCCTCAGAGCGTGTGCCTTCAGGAAAAATGATGATTGAACTTCCCGCCTTTAATTTTTCCAGGGTCTTGTTAAAGGCTTCATAAGCCTTTTTACGGTCATCCCTTTCTACCGGGATGTAACCTGATGCGGACATGGCCCAACCCATAAAAGGAATCTTGAACAGGCTGGCTTTGGCGACCCACCTTATTTGTACGGGCAGGTACCCGGATAACGCGAAAATATCAAAATATCCCTGGTGATTGGAAACAAAAATTTGTGGTCGATCGGTGAGAATATTCTCCTGCCCTTTAATTACAACTTTTACCCCATTTAGTTTGCAAAGAAGCCGACACCAGAGACTGGAAACCTTGTGAGCACGGTTGCCACTTTTGTCAATGAATCCTGCGCATGTAGCAAGAAGTCCAAGGACTATGGATAGAAAAGAAATGAGTATCCAAAACCGTGCTGTATGATAAATTGAAACGAGTTTGCTCAATTTAGGTTCCGTCTGAAATCGGATTGAAAAATATGGTGAGAAACTGGAAAAGATTCGGTGTTTGGTTTCAACTCTGGTTGGTTTTATTGGTATTACTGGTTACGAATGTTCACGACTCCGTTGCCTGGGGGCCTCAAGGTCATCGGGTTGTTGGTTTTATTTCTGAAAGCCATTTGCAACCGATGGTTAAAAAATTAATCCTCGAAAAGTTTAACATAAACAGCCTTGCAGATGTTGCAACCTGGGCGGATGAGGTTCGGAAAAAAAGAAAAGAAGAAAAACCCTGGCATTACACCAATATTGCTGAAGGGCAGTGGACTTATGACGCTGCAAGGGATTGCCCAGGTCGGTCTTGTGTCACAGCACAAATTCAAAAATTTTCAGATATTCTGGGTGACGCTTCAGCTCCGTTACAGCAAAGAAAAGATGCGCTCAAATATCTGGTGCATTTTGTCGGGGATGTGCATCAGCCCCTGCATCTAGGTAATAAAAAAGACCGTGGCGGCGGAAAAATCCGCTTACCTTATAAGGGGAAAATGGTCAGTCTGCATTATTTATGGGACGGAGGGTTGATCAATTGGCAGGGGTCTCTGTTAAAATACGCGACAAGATTGAACGGAAGGGTATTAGAGGGCGAAACTTCCAGATGGAACCTGTCTACAGTTTCTGATTGGGCCAACGAGTCCAGAAGCATGGCTTTGAAATCAGCCTATAAAGTAGAAAATAATAGTTTGAGCAAAGCTTATATTGAAAGAGGCCGGGAAATCATTGACCTTCGGCTAACGCAGGCGGGAGTTCGGCTTGCGCATTTGTTGAATACAATACTAACGACTAAGTAGTGGGGGGAATCTTGTCAGAAAAAAATCCAATTTATTTCAAACAGTTATTGTCAGGGATCGATGTAGGTACCCAGGACCCCTCGGCACGTTCGATGGCTAACTTTCTATACTTGATCGGAGATAAGGAAACCCGCGAATGTGTGGTGGTCGATCCTGCGTGGGATATTGATGGGGTTCTCAAGGTTGTGGAAGAAGACGACATGAAGTTAACCGGTGCGCTGGTGACTCATTACCATCCCGATCATGTGGGAGGTGAAATTTTTGGCATTGAAATAACCGGGTTGGCTGAGTTGATGGAAAAAAATCCTGTACCGGTCTATGTGAACAAACATGAAGCGGAAGGGTTGAAGCAGGTCACGGGGATATCCATGTCTGACATGAAGCAGGTGGACGGAGAGGATAAACTTAAAGTGGGTTCTGTGGAGATCAGTTTTTTACACACTCCGGGACATACACCTGGGTCTCAATGTTTCCGGGTGGCCGATAGCCTTGTTGCCGGAGATACGCTTTTTTTGCAGGGGTGCGGACGGGTGGATTTGCCCGGAGGAAATAGTGAAGAATTATTCCATACCCTGACCCGGCGTTTATCTAAAATTGAAGATCATATTACGTTATATCCGGGACATAATTATGGCGGAAAGCCTTATGGCGAGATGGGGGATGTTCGCCAGTCAAACTCCTACCTCCAAATCCAACACCTCGAAGATTGGTTGGCAATCATGGGAGGGTGAGTTGTAAGGCTGAGGGTTTGTTTTTATGGGAGTTGCCTGTTTTCATAAAAGCTGAGATGCTGATTTTTCAGATCAGATATGAGGCCATGCTTTTTATTCTTTTATAGAGGGTTGCAACTTTCAGATAAATAGAATAAATTCAGCCTGCTTAACCTTTATGACCAAGGAGGTCAGATGAGATCCATCCTGTCAATGTTTTCGAAATCCCCGTTCAAGCCCCTTGCGAGCCATATGGACAAGGTTCGTGCTTGTGTGGAGCAAATCAAGCCTCTGTTTGACGCACTGGAAGGCAAGGACTACGATTCGGTTCAAAAAATTTCAGAACTGATTGTGAAGCTGGAGCATGAGGCTGACATCATCAAAGATGATATTCGTACCCATATGCGACAAAGCATGTTTCTTCCTGTTGATAAAAAAGATTTTATGCATCTCCTTTCTGCGCAAGATGATATTGCAGACGCTGTTGAAGATTTGGCAGTTATACTGCGCATCAAAAACCTGGATACGCCAGATGCAATCAAGCCTGCCCTGCATGAGTTGGTGAACCATGTTGTCGATACGGCACATATGGGTTGCGACTTGATTTCAGAGTTGGAAGCTTTGTTGGAAGCTTCTTTTGGCGGGGCTGAAGCGGAAAAAGTAGAAAAGGCTACACAGGAGCTAGCGACTGCCGAGTGGGAAGCTGACCGCAAGCAGTTTAAATTGGCCCAAAAGCTGTTTGGGCTGGGCGATGAAATGGGCGCTGCCGATTTGTTGCTTTGGAATGAAGTGATTAAAAAGCTTGGAGCTGTTGCAGACAAGACAGAACAAATCGGTAAAACTCTCAGGATATTCCTTTCTCAATAATTCTATTTCCCTTTAACTTTTTTTCAATCTCGGCAAGGAGCCTGGTTTGGATTTAGACACCTTCCTGCTTTCATTCGCGGTGATCGCTTGTATATATATGGCCTGTAATATTGGGGCCAACGATGTTGCGAACGCAATGGGTACCAGCGTAGGCTCGAAGACGTTGACCTTTAAGCAGGCGATTATGATCGCAGCTGTGGCCGAGTTTATAGGGGCTTTTTTTGTTGGAGGCCATGTTTCCGACACCATCCGCAAGGGAATGCTCGATCCAACCGTTTTTGAAGCGGTTCCCTATCATTTGGTTTATGGCATGATTTCTGCCTTGGTTGCTGCAGCTCTCTGGTTGCATATTGCCAGTTATTTGGGGTGGCCGGTTTCTACAACTCACTCTATCGTGGGAGGTGTTGTGGGGTTCGGTGTTATCGCTGGAGGTATGGATGTCGTTAATTGGGGAAAAGTCGGCCAGGTAGTTTTGAGCTGGGTGGTTTCACCTCTTATGGGTGGTTTAGTTGCTTTTCTGGTGTTCAAATTTATAAGTAAAAATGTTTTTAGCAAACGAACCCCGCTGATTCATGCTAAAAACCTGCTTCCTTATATGGTGTTTTGTGTATTTGTGATTCTTTCAAACGCCATGGTTTATAAGGGACTGAAAAATCTTCATCTGGACCTTTCATTTGCAATGGCTCTGTTGATTTCTCTTGGAGTGGGGAGCCTGGCATTTGTAGTTACAAAATTCCTGGCAAAAAAAATACCTTACAACGCCTCATGGGATCTCCAAAAACAGTTTCATGAAACTGAAAATGTATTTAAATACCTTCAAATTTTAACTGCTTTTTATGTGGCTTTTGCTCATGGTTCCAACGATGTTGCTAATGCGGTGGGTCCCCTGGCAGCTGTGGTTGCGATTCTCAAGGATGGACACGTCCATATGAAAGTTGCTATGCCGACCTGGATTTTGGGCCTGGGGGGCGGGTTCATTGTATTTGGATTGATGATCTGGGGAGCCAAGGTCATGGCTACCATTGGAGAAAAAATTACGGAAATCACCCCCTCACGGGGCTTTGCAGCCGAATTTGCTGCAGCAACGGTGGTATTGATCTGTTCCAAAATGGGTCTGCCAATTTCTACGACACACACACTGGTGGGGTCGGTGATTGGTGTCGGGCTTGCCAGAGGACTACCAACTCTGAATTTGGGTATTATTAAAATGATTGCGATTTCCTGGGTCTCGACCATTCCTTTCACAGCCGTGATTTCCATGTTTTGCTATAAAATATTTTTGGTATTTTTGTCGTAGTCCAGTCAAACAAAGAATGATGGAAATAAAAAACCCCCTAGCCGAAAGGCTAAGGGGTTTTTTTCTGGAATATAAAAAGTTCCAGATTAGTTGTAATTTTGTTTTTGCAGGTGTTCCGGTAGAGTCCACTCCAGCGCATCCAAATCTGGATTGTAGTGAGCTAAAGCACCGCAGAAAGAGCAGTACTCTATCCCGACGTCGTAGTCCAGGGTGACAGTGCTGGCCCTGTGCTCACAGAACTTCTTTTTCTCCGGGGAGTCGTCACCCTTGTCTTGAAACCATCCTTTAGAAATTGTTAAGTCTTCCATTAAGCATCTCCTTGTTCTTGGGAGTTCAAAGATCACTGTCACTCTTAACTCTATTAGTGTCTCTTATGTTTAAAAACAATTCAAGCTTAAAAATATATCTTCTTTGAATTTTTACTGGCGCTATTTTTGATGCTTTTTCATTGACAGGATAGTCGGAAATAGTGTTTCAGAAAGGAGGCGGTGAAGAGTTGATTTGTCAGGTGGTCTGAACAAAAATCTGGCTGACATCTTCTAATTGAGTTTCCACTTGTTCAATGATTTGTTCAAGGTGCAAGTCTTCAGATAACTGAACAGCATCCCACGCACCTTTCTCAATACAAAATCTATCGTCTTCTATATCTGGTTCTGCAACAACCTGGTGACTGATGTTGTCTGCCAAATGAACGGTGGCAGCTTCCAGGGGAAAGTGTTGAGCCGATGCAGGAAAATGATGATGAGCAACGGCCTCTTGTAAACTTTTTGGGAGATTCCATGCTCTAAGGAGGGCTCCGCCGACACCACCATGATCAAAGCCGAAGTATTTAGCTTCTGCCTTATGCCAGCGGTCACCACTTTTTTTTGCAAAGTCTAAAACAATTCTCAGTTGATCAGGAGCTTTTAGACACATCACCAGGCGGCCTATATCATGAAGGAGCCCAGCCACAAAAAATCTTTCTCCATCATATTCTCCACGTGCTTGATGAATAGCTCGGGCAGATAAACCACAGGCGACGCTGTGTTTCCAGAAATATTCCATGTCTATCATGTCTATGCCCTTGAATTGCCCAACCACCGTTGTGGCCAATACCAACTGCATCAGTTGTTCTGTTCCCACAACACCCAGTGCGTGCGGAACCGTTTCGATTTCTCCACGGAAGCCATAAAAAGCACTGTTGACAATTTTTAAGAGGCGTAAAGTCAAGGATGGATCAATACTGATTATTTCAGCAATATCATCAAAATCGCAGGCAGGGTCAGCAACCACTTCCCGTAGTTTATAGAAAGTGTTGGGAAGAGAAGCAAGTGGTTCGTTTTCGTTTACGAGATCGTGAATATCAATTAAACTCATAATAGAACAAATAAAAGGACTTTTAAAAAATGTCCTGACCCAATTTATAGTAGCTTTACTTGTCCTCCCCAATCACAATTCTACCCTAAAAGGGTAAACCTATGCCACTTGTCAACTGTGCCAATTGTGCAAACATTGAGTCGGAATGCGGATATTTTTGGTTTTTATCCGTATAAAATCACTGATTTTTCGTGAGTTATATGTTTTTATGCGAAACTTTCGGATAAAGATATTTTTTTCGATTATTGGATGAAAATAGTCTCTTACACCCTTTTGGGGGGGGGGAGGGTGTTAAAAGGGTGAGATATTTTCTACCGCTCTTTGAAAAAGGTTGATTCTGTTCTCATGATTTTTGCAGTGTAGGACCCGGTGACTTATAATCGCGCCATGCCTTTTGCCGATCGAAATAAAGCACTGAGGATTTTTCTTTATCTCCTTTTATTTTTAATCAGTTTTTTGGTTTTTGATTCTATAACAGTGGTGGCGACGGTTTTGTTTGCGGTGGGTGTTCTAGACTATTTTTTGCGTAAAACTCACCAGAAACAGAGTCGTTGATTCATGGAGAATTTTTAATGAAAGTTTCAGGTCAGCTTCGAAAAATGGAAGTAGAACCTCAGAGTCCGATTGCATATTTTTTAAGTTTGGATAAAAACTCTTATCCTGTGAATCCACATGTTGGCGAGTCCGTTAGTTTGAAATGGACAGGCACCATAACCTGTATCGAATGCGGGAGGAAGACTCGAAAATCTTATGATCAGGGATATTGTTTTCCCTGTTCTCGTGACCTTCCCGGTAACGCCATGTGTTCAGTTCGCCCTGAACTTTGCGAACACGAAAAAGGTAATGAGGCTGACCGCGAATTCTGGCGCACCCATTGTAATATCGACCACTTTGTATATCTGTCGTTGACCAGTGGTGTGAAGGTTGGCATCACCCGGCACTACAATATTCCAGATCGCTGGATTGATCAGGGGGCAGTGAAAGGATTGATCATTGCCAGGGTTCCTGAGAGGGTTCTTTCGGGGCAGATTGAAGTCGCTATCGCAAAAGATTTTGCAGATAAAACCAACTGGCGCAAAATGCTGAAAGGGGAAGTGGCAGAGGTGGACTTGCTCACCTTTCGTGATAAGGCGCAAGAGCTTTTTCCGCCAGAATTAAAAAGATATGCTGTGAAGGATGGGCAAGTTGAAGAGTTGGTTTATCCTGTCGAATCGGTTCCTGAAAAAATATCCAGTCATAATCTCGATAAAATTCCGGAATTCACAGACCGTTTGACGGGTATCAAAGGTCAATACCTTATCTTTGAGCACAGGGTGATCAACATGCGCAAATATGCGGGTTACCATTTGGAGTTCGACTTTCAACAAATAGAGTGAAACAAAAAAAGCCGCGCTAAAAAGCGCGGCTTTTAAATATACTTATGGAGTGCGAGTAATGACTTTAAGCCCAGACTACTCCCAGCCAGAAAAAGTTATTACTCATTGAGTCCAGTGTTACACTGGTCAGGCTGGCTGTGTGACAATCTTCCCGATAAAGGCCGGGGCATCCTTTTCACTGTTATCAGGATTGGGAATCAACTGAGCTACTTTAATGTCTTTCGCGAGGCCGAGTTTTTCCAAAACGCAAAGAGCCCACCAGGTCATGTCAATTTCCCAGGGTCGTAAACCATGTCGGGCAGACTTAGGGAATGCGTGGTGGTTATTGTGCCAACCTTCTCCCCAGGCCAAAAGCCCAACCCACCAGCAATTGGTGGCAAGGTCGTCTTTGAGAGGAAAGGTTACATAGCCAAAACAATGTGCCGCGCTGTTCACCAGCCAAGTGGAATGGTAGGTCACTACTAATCGGACGAAGACTCCCCAAATGACCCAGGGAAGACCGCCGATGGCGAGCAACATAAAGCCGAAGGCAAATTGAACTGTAATGAAGTGTTTGTCGAGAAATTTGTAAAACGGGTCATCACAAAAATCTTTAGTGTAGTCACGAAGCACTTGCTCATCGTCAAACTTGGAATGGGTGAAAAACATCCAGTTAAGATGTGCCCACCAGAAACCTTTTTTGGCACTATGTGGGTCTTCCGGTGTGTCTGAACCCGCGTGATGGATGCGGTGTTGCCCGACCCATTTGATAGGGCCATTCTGGCAGGCCAGTGTCCCGAATAAAACGAGAATGTTTGCCACCCACTTGGGCGTGGAAAAACCTCGATGAGTGAGGTAACGGTGAAAGCCCAGACAGATGCCCAGTGATGCAGTGACCCAGTACAAAAAAAACATCACTGCCACAGCGCTCCAGGAAAACGCAAACGGAAAAAAAGCAAATAACGCCATGACGTGTACGGTGGTGAGAACGGCCGTGGCGATTGGATTAAATTTTAGTTGGTATTTCTCAGTGGAATCACTGGTCATGGAAAAGCTCCCCGAATTTAAGGTTTTTACACAACTTCATGGTACCCTGAAGCGATCAAACCGTATGTAAAACTTATGTAATATCCCATCAGGCACAAGGCTGGTTGACAGTTTATGGGAAGGGTGGAATTTGACCTTCAATTTGGGCTTAAGGCTTGGTAAAGTAGTAGGAATCAGCGGGTTATCGGAACTGGAAGGCGAGTGGCAATGGGTAAATTACGAACTTTGTTCCATCCCATCATGGTATTTATCGGGGTTCAGGTTGCCTGGATTGTGCTCATGGCGGTCTGGATCAACTGGTATCTTGAAAATAACCTGGCTATCAAGGAGTTTGCTCAGCAAATCCGTCCAGATTTGTTCACTGCTGAAATTCAGTGGCTGATTTTATTTGAAGGCTGCTTCCTGATGCTCTTGATCCTCGCCGGGGTCTACGTAATCTTTGTTTACTGGAATAAGCAGAACCGTTTGAACCAGATGCAAAGCAATTTTGTAGCCAGTGTTTCACATGAGTTGAAATCTCCGCTTGCTTCCATTCAACTCTACCTCGAGACTCTGAAGTATCAGGATGTTTCGGTCGAGGAAGAAAAAGACTTTGTCGAAACGATGTTGTCGGACACACAGCGCCTTTCCGAGTTGATCGATAATATTCTGCAATCGAGTAAAGCTGATCCCAAGAGTATGGCCTTGCAGTTCCAGCCTGTGAACCTGGGTGACTTTCTTGCGGAAGTGATCAAGGGGCATAAACGTCAGTTAGAGGAAAAAAAGTGTTTGGTAGATTTAAAGGTGGAAGACTCACCCGTTCTGAATTTGGACCAAAAAGCCTTGCGCATGGTGTTTAATAACCTTATCAGCAATGCAATCCGGTATTCTCCTGTGGATTCTTCTTTGAATATACATCTTCACAAAAACGGAAAATACTGGGAAGTGGATTTCAAGGATCAAGGGTTCGGTTTTGAAAAGAAAGATATTAAAAAGGTTTTCAGAAAGTTTTACCGGGTGCAGAATGAAGACACGCAGAATATTGAAGGGGCGGGCCTGGGCTTGTTCATTTCCAGTGAAATTGTTAAAAACCATAAAGGTCGGTTGAAGGTTTCCAGTCCGGGCAGGGGAAAAGGCTCTATATTTTCCGTCCTGCTTCCGGTCAGCCGGGAAGTTGAAGTGACTCGTCAACTGGTTGAACGATGAAAAATAGCGGAAAAAAAATTCTGGTCGTCGAAGATGAAGTCCATCTTGCCAAGGGACTGAAGTTCAACCTTGAGCGGGAGGGGTATCAAATCACCCTTGTCGATAATGGACAATCGGCTGTGGAGATTCTGGGGGAAGAAGATTTTGATCTGATGATCCTCGACATTATGCTGCCAAAGTTGAGCGGACTGGAAGTTGCTAAGAGAATCCGCAATACTGACCTGCGGTTCCCGATTTTGATGTTGTCTGCCAAGTCCACGGATGAAGATCGGGAGTTGGGGCTGGCCGCCGGGGCCGATGATTATCTGGCCAAGCCATTCCACTTGCCGGAACTCCTGTTAAGGGTGAAAGGAATTCTGCGCCGTTGGGAATGGTATAAGGAGCCGGTTCACGATCAGGAAATTTTTCAGTTTGGTGACATGTGGATCAACTTTGCCAGCGGCAAAGCCAAGGGATGCTCCGGTGAATTTTATCTGACGGCGAAAGAAGCATTGCTGATGAAACTGCTGGTGTCACAAAAGGGAACTATTGTGACTCGCGAAGAATTACTTGAAAAAGTCTGGGGCTATGATCCACAAACAGAAACCCGCACAGTGGATAATTTTGTGGCGCGACTACGCAAATATTTTGAGAAGAAACCCCAGTCCCCACAACACATCATCACCCACCGCGAAAAAGGCTACGAGTTTAAAATCTAATCTCAGAAATAGAACGATTGAGATTATATTGTTTATGTTTTATATCTGATTAAATTGCTTTTGTAATTGAATCAGGTTCTTGTTGATATTCTCACTCGAAACATCATGGATATAAGGGCAGGTGCCCAGGATGGGTGTGTCTGAAAGTTCTTCGATCAGAGAAGCTTGCTCCTCTTCGATGGCATCTAACGCGCCTTCGTGTACCGGATTGAGGATCACTCCTGCGA
This sequence comes from Nitrospinaceae bacterium, assembly GCA_029261435.1. GTDB lineage: Bacteria > Nitrospinota > Nitrospinia > Nitrospinales > VA-1 > LS-NOB. Next base: position 5,560 of record JAJDBI010000260.1, on the reverse strand, counting down.
CTTTCAGTCCATGCTGACGTGCAGCGTTGATGGTCAGCAGGGTATGGTTCAAAGTGCCTAACTGAATGCGGCTAACGATGATGAGCGGAAGGTCCACTTGTATAGCCAAGTCGACAACATTATAACAGCTTGTTATCGGAACCATGAGGCCGCCTACTCCCTCCACCAGCATCATGGAATGCCTGGATTGGAGTGTGCGAAACCTCTCCAGTATTTTTTTCGGGTCGAGTTCTTTTCCTTCAAGTCTGGAGGCTTGGTAGGGTGAGGCTGCAGGCTTAAACCGGTAAGGGCAGACATCTTCGAGGGCATCCTGTACACCAGAGACTTCAATCAGGAATTTGGCATCGGAATTGGCGGAAGAACTGCACTCAGGGTCCACACCGGTTTCAATGGGTTTCATCACCCCAACATCTTCTCCCCGGCTTTTGAATAATGTGGCGAGACAGGCGGTGACGACCGTCTTGCCCACGTTGGTATCGGTTCCTGTAATAAAATAGCCTTTCATGCTTTTTCCTGGAGTTTATTCTCAACTTATAAATCTGATATAATTAATAACGGCTTCCCGGTGAGGAGGCAAGTTATTAATGACTTTGTTTGGTATTGATGATGGGATCAAAAAAGCTTGAGGTTCTCTGTCCCTGTTGCGAAACCAAGCTGCAGGTAGATAAAAAAACGGGTGAGGTGATCTGGGAAGAAAGAAAACCCAAACCGGAGGTCTCACTCACTGATATGGTGAAAAGCCTGGAAAGCCAGAAGAAAGAACAGCAGAACATGTTTAAGAAACACAGTGAGAACCAGAAAGAACGGGGTCGCGTTCTAGATGAAATTTTCAAAGAGTCTCAAAAGCATGTTGATAAATCTGACGAAAAACCTCTGCGTGATTTTGACTTTGACTGACCACTAACCGTAGGGGTAAAGTGCGGTGGTTTTTTTTGGTGAGTTACAGGTTGGCTAGGCTGACGAACATCTCATTGCCTCTCCTGCCAAGCGGCTATAGGGTGAGTCGCATTCCATCCAGTGCCAGTTCCACTCCTTCCGGCAGATCGCGGGATACTTTTTCATGATCAAAGTTGTGATTGATGTGAGTCAGAATGGTTCTTTCAGCGTTGATGTCTTTGGCGGCTGCGAGAGCCTGACTGAGATTGAAATGGGTTGAGTGTGGTTTGAATCCAAGTGCATTCAAGACGAGAACCTTTAATCCTTTTAATTTTTCCCGGGTCTCATCTGGAATACCGCTACAGTCGGTGATGTATGCGCAGTCCTTGAAGCGGAATCCATTGATGATCAGCTTGCCGTGCTGAATGTCAAGAGGGGTGACGGGGATATCGCCGAAGCTGTAGGTTTTATCTTCCAGTTGTGTCGGGATCAACTGTGGAATGCCACCTCCGATTTGCTCGGCTTCACCAAAAATATAACTGAAGTTAATGCTCAGGTGACGCAAAGTTTGTGCGTTGCCATAAACGGGCAATGCGGTTTTGTTGAAGAAATTGAAACTGCGCAGTTCATCAATTCCGTGAACATGGTCAGCGTGATGATGAGTGTAAAGCACGGTATCAATTTTTTGGATTTTGTAGAGCAGGCATTGTTGCCGGAGATCGGTAGAAGTATCGACCAGAATTGTATGGTCGTTTTGCCGAACCAGAATTGACGAGCGCAAGCGCTTGTTCCTTGGGTCTTTTGACAGGCAGACCTCGCAGTCACAACACAGGGAAGGAACTCCGGTCGAGGTGCCGGTTCCTAAAAACAGTATTTCCATAAAAATATTGGTAGTCGGCCTTCACGACCGATCGTCAGGTGTTTCAAGGGTGCATCGATAGATTGCATAAACCATTGTAAGTAGGGTGCTCCGGTGTGTCAACCCAGAGGAGGAGATGAATGAGATTAAAATCGTCTTTGGGAGTCGACAAAAGTTGTTGATGGCAATTGAATGCCCTGTAAAAATTGTGATAGAGTAACCTTTCCATTTAAACACTGATTCTAGGAGTTATATATGTCAGCATTAGTTGCTAAGCCTGCCCCAAACTTTACTGCCCAAGCTGTGATGCCTGATGGTAGTTTCAAGGAAATCAAACTTTCTGACTATAAGGGAAAGTATGTCATTCTATTTTTCTATCCTCTGGATTTCACCTTTGTTTGCCCAACTGAGATCATCGCTTTCAGCACCAGTATGGATGAGTTCAAAAAGCGCAATACGGAAGTATTAGGAGTGTCTATCGACAGTCATTTCTCGCATCTGGCCTGGAGAAATACGGATCGTAAAAACGGCGGCCTCGGTGATATTGCCTATCCACTCGTTGCTGATGTGAATAAGAAGATCACTTATGATTACGGGGTCATGCATGAAGCGGGGATTGCTTTCCGTGGATTGTTTTTGATCGACAAAGAAGGTGTTGTTCAGCATCAGCTCATCAACAACCTGCCTTTGGGAAGAAATATCGACGAAGCATTGAGAATGGTTGATGCGTTACAGTTCCATGAGAATAATGGCGAAGTGTGTCCGGCGAACTGGAAAAATGGCGAAGATGGTATGAAGCCCGATCCTTCTGGGTCTAAAACGTATTTCGACAAACATAACTAATCGGCAGTTACTTCGGTTGATATAGTTTAAGAATTTGGGGCGTTTCCGTCAGGTGACGCCCCTTTTTTCATTTAACCCTGATCTTGATTGGCTCTCCCCTATGATATTGCTTTGTAATGATGATGGATTTAATGCGGTTGGCCTTAGAACGCTGTACCGGGAGCTCAGTCGGGAAGATGATGTGATCATCGTTGCCCCGGAAACAGAGCAAAGTGCCATGGGCCACGCCATCACTTTGACCCAGCCGCTCAAGGTGAGGAAAGTTGAAGAGGAGGGCAGGCTCATCGGCTACGCGGTCAATGGAACCCCGGCAGACTGTGTCAAACTGGCTATTGCCGTATTGCTGGATGAACCGCCGCGAATAGTTGTTTCTGGGATCAACTTAGGGGGAAACCTTGGTATTTGCGCGCTTTATTCTGGAACCGTTTCAGCCGCGACAGAAGCGATGATCATGGGTGTTCCCAGTATCGCGATTTCTCTGGACACTTATGAGAATCCAGATTTTAATCCTGCGGCAAAATTTGCCCGCAAGCTGATTGCAAAAGTCTTGGATAAAGGGTTGCCCGAGGGTGTTGTCCTGAGCGTCAATGTCCCACCTGTTCCAGAAAATGAGATTGCCGGGGTGGCTATCACCCGTCAAGGTAAGTCACGAGTGGTTGAGTCATTTGATAAAAGGGTGGACCCCAGAAATAACACCTATTATTGGATGGCAGGTGAGATGCGGTTTGATGAAGTCGAAGAGGGAGCGGACTGTGTGATGGTGGGCAAAAACTATATTTCGGTGACACCGATCCACTTTGACCTGACCCATCACCCATCTATTGAGACGATCAAAGATTGGAATTTGTGATCAACTCCCAGTTTCAGGCAATAAAAAAACGGGATGGGCTTTTTTAGCCCATCCCGTTTTTATTTTAATCTATTGTTTATTCTGCTGCTACCGCGTCTTTCAAAGCTTCCTTGCGGCTGAGCTTGACTTTGCCTTGTTGATCCACATCGATGACTTTGACTTTGATCTCATCGCCTTCCTGAATCTCATCGCTGACATTTTTGATGCGGCGATCGCACACCTGTGAGATGTGTACCAAGCCATCGGTGCCGGGGAAAATTTCTACAAAGGCTCCAAAGTCGACGATCTTTTTGACTTTGCCGAGATAGATTTTTCCGACTTCGACTTCCTGAACCAGATTTTGCACATACTCAATGGCCTTCTTGGCGGCTTCCTCATCGGAGGAAGCGATTGAAACCACCCCGTCATCGTTGATGTCGATGGTGACGCCGGTTTTGTCAATGATATCGCGGATGACCTTGCCGCCCGGTCCAATAACATCGCGAATTTTATCTTTGGGAACCGTGATCTGTACGATTCTCGGTGCGTATTTGGACATTTCATCTCTTGGAGTTTGCAGAGCTTTATCCATTTCACCGAGGATATGCATTCTGCCTTCCTTTGCTTGCTCAAGAGCTTTACCCATGAGTTCACGGTCGAGGCCGTCAATTTTGATATCCATTTGCAGAGCGGTGATGCCGTTGCTGGTTCCCGCTACTTTAAAATCCATATCACCGAGATGGTCTTCGGAGCCGAGAATGTCAGAAAGAATCGCAACTCGGTCTCCATCCTTGATTAATCCCATAGCGATGCCTGCAACAGGAGCTTTGATGGGAACACCTGCATCCATCATTGAAAGCGAACCGCCGCACACTGAAGCCATGGATGAGGAACCGTTAGATTCTAAAATCTCAGAAACTATCCGGATGGTGTAAGGGAACTTTTCCTTACTCGGCAGAACGGGGATGAGGGATCGCTCGGCGAGCATGCCGTGGCCAATTTCGCGCCGTCCGGGACCGCCAATAAATTTAACCTCACCGGTACAGAATGCCGGGAAATTGTAGTGCAGGAGAAAAGACTTGGTGCCCTTAAACTCCAGGCTGTCCAGTCGTTGTTCGTCTGCTGAAGTTCCCATGGTGGCAGTAACAAGAGCCTGGGTTTCGCCGCGAGTAAAAACAGCGGAACCGTGTACTCGTGGTAAATAACCGACCATGATGCTGATAGGTCGGACATCGGCAAGGCCTCTGCCATCTACCCGATACTGCTTGTCGAGAACAAGGTTGCGCACAACATCTTTCTCCAGGTCATGGAAAATATCTTTAAAATCGCCTTTTTTCTCTTCCAGTTCTTCAGGACTCATTGAATCGGTGATGTCATGTTTGATTTTCTTGATGGCATCGCTACGCTCGTGCTTGCCAGCAATTTGCATGGCATCATTCAGGCTGGTTGATGCCTGTGCGTGGACTTTGGCTTTCAGTTCTTCACACACTTTTGGCTCTTCTACAACAAGTTTTTCTTTGCCGAGAAGTTCACGCAGTTTGATCTGAATCCCGATCACTTTTTTAATTCTTTCATGACCGAATTCCAGGGCCTCCATCATATCATCTTCGCTGACTTCGTTGGCACCGGCTTCAACCATTACGATTCCGTCGGATGTTCCCGCCATGATCAAGTTCAGGTCACTAACTGCTGATTCTTCGTAAGAAGGGTTGAAAATCAACTTGCCTTCTACTCGGGAAATACGAGCACCTGCAACAGGGGTTTCAAAAGGAATGTCTGAGATCATCAACGCGGCAGAAGCACCAGTGATGGCATTAACATCAGGGGGGTTGACCTGATCATGCGATACGACTATGCCTACTACCTGAGTTTCGTTTTTGAATCCTTTTGGGAACAAAGGCCTGATCGGTCTGTCGATCAACCGGCAGATCAGAGTTTCGAGGTCTCCGGGACGAGCTTCACGCTTAAAAAAACTGCCGGGAATTTTTCCGGCGGCATAGGTTTTTTCCCGGTAATCTACAGTCAGGGGAAAAAAATCGATTCCTTCTCTGGCTTCTTTAGCCATGGTAGCAGTAACCAGCACCATCGTATCACCTTGCCGAACAACGACTGCGCCGCCAGCTTGCCGGGCTAAGTCACCGGCTTCAAGTGAA
>JAJDBI010000259.1 GCA_029261435.1 Nitrospinaceae bacterium | reverse complement strand
CTGTTTTACGTTGGGGATTGTCTCCACGAAAAGCGTTCAACGTCTTTGGAATATTCTGTTTAAGGGCTTCCAGGCCAAATGAGGCGGAAGGTAAAGTTAGTCCCCATTCAGGGTCATAGATACCTATCAGCATCTCACGTTGGGTCAAAACCTGAATGACGACAAACTTTTCGATGGAGTGCTTTTTTTGCACTTCCAATGGCATCATCAGGGTTTCATTTTCGTTCTTGGAGCCTCGGCGCATCACAGCTTTGCCCGATTCAACCTCTGAAAATGCTATTGAGGTGATATAGTCGCTCAAGTTTTTTTGAATAAATTTCTTGGGAAAAACAACGATGCCGTAGTTTTCATGGTTTTTGTAGAGCTGATACTCATAATTGGACCCGGCATGGGTCTGTATGGGAACTAGAAACAGTGTCAGGGCTATCAAAGCAGTAAAAAGTTTCATAATGCTAATCTCCCAAGTTTGAAAATTTCCTCCTCGGTGTAAGGCCGAGGAGGTAACCTTGTTGCTTCGGGTGCCGGGAAAGAGTGAAACATCTTTCATCCGAGATAATTTATTGTTGGCTGCTAATGCCAGTTGGCCCTCGGAGTTAGGAAAGAATTTCAGTTTGGCTGAAGAAATAGGACATTTCAAATGCCGCAGTTTCCGGTGCATCTGAGCCGTGTGAAGTGTTTCTTTCAATATTTTCGGCAAAATCTTTTCGAATAGTTCCAGCCTCGGCATCAGCCGGATTGGTGGCTCCCATCAATTTGCGCCAGTCGGCGATGGCATTTTCTTTTTCCAGAACCAGCAAAACTACCGGACCTGAACTCATGGTGGTGGTCATACCATCGAAAAAGGGTCGTTCTTTATGGACATAATAAAAACCTTCAGCTTGAGCTTTGCTGAGTAGAGTCCGTTTCATGGCAACAATTTTAAAGCCGTTGGATTCTATGCGCTCAAGGATTTTTCCGATGAGGTTACGCTCTACGCCGTCAGGCTTGATGATTGCAAAAGTTCTTTCCATTTGAGGGCTTTCTTTTAAGGGATTGAATAAAAAAAAGGTATTTGAGCGATTAAGCTCAAATACCTTTTAGTAACAAATATAAATTATCGAAGAACTATGCCAGATTTTTTAATAACAAAACCTTCGTCCAATTCTTCGATCCATTTCATTTTAATGGCATCGTTCTTGGCAATGTCTGAGCAGATATAGACGCAAATCTCACAGGCTTTGCATCGATCGACAGACACATAAGCCGACTTATCGGCTTCACTATAGTTGATACAGTTTGACTCGGGACAGTATTGCGTACAGAGGTGGCAATTTTTTTCTGAGCATATGGCCTTGTCAACTTCAGCAATGTAGTACATGTTCTCTCCAGTTTTTAACGTTAGGCTTTAGCTAATGATCTCTCATCTTCAGACCAGCCTTGATCAATGGTGTATTGGATTGCTCCATCCAAAACTTTCTGGTTTGCTTCCAGCAGTTTTTGTTTTTTAGCAAACTTTTTCTCAATGGCACTATCCAAAGCAGCTGTACCACCTGAGGTCACAATGCCTTTTCCGATGAAGCGGTCTTTAACAGACGCGGCCAGGGACTCAGCATCAGGGATGCCAAAGATCCCTGAAATCGCTCCACACATGGCCATATTGGTAGCCAGATCGGTTTTAGCCAGTTCATTTGCCATTTCAGTTGCGGGCAGATAGTAGATGCGCGCTTCTTTTTCCTCCAGCTCTCTTTGTTCATCCCGGGTAAAAGGAATGGGTTTCTTGCTGTTAATGAGGATGATACCTTTTTGCTTCAAGCCGGTATAAAACGGCATGGTGTAAGACTTACCAAGCGTGATAACAGATGGATGAAAAATCATGAGAACGTTCGGGAAAATGATCTCGCCGATCTCATAAATTGTTGCGTTCGAAATGCGAACATAACTCTCTACGGGAGCATTTCGTTTTTCGGATCCGAAAAAAGGAACCAGGGAACTGTAACCACCGGAAATGACCACCCCGTTACTAACTATATGGGAGGCTGTAACCACGCCCTGGCCGCCAATTCCAGCCATACGAATGTTGTAGCGCTTGACTTCAAACTCTTCTGCCATTTTTAATTTCTCCTCGCTTGATCAGTCTGTTTTTTTCTTTTTCGGTTTTTTCTCTACTTCGTCCAGATATTCTTTTGCAGCAGGTGAAATGATTTCTTCGAAACCATACCGTTCTTTCTCGATTTCGAAAGCATCTTTCATAACATCCGGCGTAGGAATAGAATACTCAATATTACAAGAGGTATAAGCCTGAATGTAACTATGTCCGACTTCTCTTGCGACCATGATGGCGCGACGAACCGTTCGAGCTACCCGAGCCGGGTTGGTTGGAGCCAGACGGGCGATATAATCTACGCCTGCTACCTTGGCGAGACCCAAAGCATCCACTTTATCACCAAATTTTCCACGCGGTGCCATTTTAAGAACTTTACCATGATTGGTCATGCCGCTTTCCTGTCCACCCGTGTTTCCATATACTTCATTGTCGAGCATGATGGTGGTGAACTTTTCTTTACGAAACCAGCTATGCATCAAGCCCTGGAAGCCGATGTCGATCAATCCGCCATCACCTGCCATGACTACAACATCTTTTTTCTGGTCGGGAAAGCGAACTTCCAAACCACGTTTCAGCCCGGATGCCACAGCATTGGTGTCGCCGTAGTTGCCGTAAATAAAAGGTACGGAAGCTTGGGAAATCGCCAACCGACCACAGCCAGCAGTACCAACAACAATGGTGTGCTCAGGGTTTGGCATCCCAATATAAACAAGACGGATGAATAAGGTCATTGCACAGCCTGCACACATGGGGTGCTCTTCAATAACTTCTTTGAATTTCCCCATATCGGTGACTTTTACTGTTTGCTTGCTTCCATCACCGCCGCGGTTTGTGTATGGGCCATGCTCTACGAGATCTCTGTACTCAATAGGTAAAGCACCTGCAAATGCAGGGGTGGGTCGTAAAGTTTCAAGAGACATAGGATTTTATCCTTATATAAATAGTATTTGAAAAAATTATATTAACAGGTTTCAAGCGGGTCTTACGCTCTATGAAATTATACCTGTAATCAAAAGTCTAAACAACAAAAGCAGTTACTTAACTTCTTTGCGAAACTCTTCCAGCCATTCTAGAATCATTTCGGTCGGCATAGTCATTCCACCGAATACTCTTGGGCCGTCTTTGATGACTGCTTTGCAACGTCCATAGAGAACTGAACATACTTCTTTATGCAACCAACCTGCCTGGTTGAACTCCGGAATCAGAATGCGCTTGGCATCTTTTACAGCTTCGAGAATTTGTTCGGTTGGGAAAGGCCGAATAGTCTTGACCTTCACTAAACCTACTGTTCGCCCCTGTTCACCCTCTTGACGCACGGCTTCGCGGGCCTGAGAAACTGCACAGCCAGAGGCAATGATGAAGTCATCAGCACCGGGGTTAATCACCTCAACCAAGCCGCCCAGATATGCATCGAAGTATTTTGCGGATCGCTCTACGGCTGCAAAAACTTCCTGCTGCCAACTGGCGTGCATGTGGTAACTGATGAAGTTACTTTTTTGAATTGGGGCATCTCGTGAGATACGTGCTGGTGGATTTTCATTATCCATTGCAGGAACTGCTGACCGCCAGCCATCTCTAGGTGGTAATTTGTACTCTTCCGGTGTGATTTTTACGGGGCCACGTGCGTGCGTACAGAAAAATCCATCCACAGAGACAACCGCAGGTAAGGTGACATCCACCTGCTCCGAAGCCATAATCGCGGCCAAAGGATAATCATAAAAATCCTGTTGGTTCTCAGCGTGAAGCATAAGAATTCCGGTGTTCAGCATGAATGACATTTCAATGTTGTCAGGTTGAATCGCCAGGGGAGTATTGATAACCCTGCACATATTCAACATGATAATCGGGGTTCTTGCACCCGGCCAGGAACTGATAGCCTCCATACCGCGCATTAAACCAGGACCGGAAGTAGCTGTTAAGGACCGTACCCCGGCACGTGAAGCACCAGAAATGGCAGAGAAGGTTCCGATTTCTTCTTCGGCTCGATAATACTCTTTGATATAGCCTTCGTCATAGAGATAGCCGGCTTGTTGCATTGATTCACTTTGCGGTGTAATTGGGTAGGCAATTGCAATATCTATGTTTGCGCGTCTCATTGATTCTCTTGCCGCTTCACTCCCGGTAATAAACTGCATCTCGCGGGGAAGCTCA
>JAJDBI010000258.1 GCA_029261435.1 Nitrospinaceae bacterium | reverse complement strand
ACCTCTCTTAAGAATTGAGCCTTCAAGCTCAACACTTGCCCGTCCTTACTCACCTTGTCCCGGATCAAATCATCCAACCTTGACATAATACGCTCCCAACAAAAATTTACCCGGCACCCGGGATTTCCTTAGCCACAAAACCATATTCATCGTAAATACTGTAACCTTCCTGAAGCATCTTCTTGCCATACTTGACCATCAGATTGGCTTGGCCGTGGTTAGGGTCGATTTCGACGGTTTTTTTCAAGTATTTCAGACCCTGTTTAATATCTTTGATTTCATCGCCATAACTCTCAATTTGCCGGGCTTTGTCATACAAGTCTGAAGCCCACTTGTAATAAATCGTAGCAATTTTTTGAGGTGCATGCTCACTGATATAGTCGACAATCTCCTCATCGGCTTTCAGCAATGGAATATCCTGAATAGCAGACTCAAACTCGCGCAAGGGAATGGCATAATCATCATCATGCACAGAGGTGATCTGCTCACCTACCTTATAAGCAGAATGCAGACCCACAGAACTTTTTACCACTGTGGATTGAATCCCCGACATTAACTGATGATAATAAAGGTTACCAATGCCGAAATGGATGATGGCACTGAACTCCTGAGTTGTATCGAGCAACAAGGCCTGCTCAAAAGATTCCCGAGCTTCGTCCATCTGGCCTAATTCCGAGAGGGCTTCACCCAGGTTATAAAAATGAACACAGTTATCGGGGTCTTCCTCAAGCTGGCGCCTGAACTCCTCGACCTGGGCTTCGAGGTCAAACTCAACCTCTTCCTCCTCATCGTCAAACTCAGACTCTTCAACCTCCTCAGAACCTTCAGCCTCACCAGCCTCAAGTGAGTCTTCAGCACTTTCCTGAGTTTCTACAACTTTTTCGACTCCTTCAGGTTCCGTTTCTTTTTCGTCTTCACTCATAATCAAACACAATAAGGGGGAATGCCTTCTTCCACCCATTCTCCTGCTTTGCCACTGTTTATATTTTGATGATTTTTTAACGCTCCCGAAACCATCTTTTTCCGAGACACCTCAACCTGACTCATAATTTCATCCGGCGAATCGTTTAAGAGATTGCCAAACTTGGGCTGGCACTTAAGGTTTCCAACATCACAACAAGGGGTTATTTCCCCCGTTTGCTGAACAGTGATAATTTCAATGGTACCACGGGGAATAGTGCACTCGAGAAAGTTTATATCCTTGGGAAAAGGCTGAGCATTCATGGCCCGTTCGCCGTTTTTGTCGACATAAAACCCCGGAATCATGTTCAACCCAAAAGTAAAATTGTCCGTACAAATATAATTGTCAGTTCCTTCCATATGCTTTAAAAATGCCTCTTCATCGCATTCAGGGTTTTCCCCTATAAGGTTTTCGAGCTTCGTGCGATAGGTCCCAAGCAGAGACAGAACCGACTCAAACTTCTTTTCCTGCTCCTCAAAAAATGAGATCAAAATTTCAATCTGGCTCAGCAAGTCCGGCACTTTTTCGAAGATCATGTTGACGATCAATTCGTCCTGCAGTCCCAGAATTTCTTTAAGAAGTGGTTTTTGTCGTGACTCCCAAACAGTTGGGTATAACGTGAAATCCACACGTCCCAACATCTTCATGATCTCAACCAACCTCTGCCAGCGCGGAGATGCAGCCGAACTGATGTCCAAATTAGTGTGGATACGTACGTTTGGTGTCAGCTTTCTGAAAATCTTGAATATTTCAACGATGTGCGGGTTTTGTGAAGGCTCCCCACCTGTCAGGTTTATTTCCCTCTTGGCCAGCTCACGGAACACCTCCATCTGAAGGATCTTATCCACCATGATCTGAGCATGCTCCGGCATTAAATGCCAATCACTCTTGGGGATCTGCATGAGCGGTTCGTAGACATGACAATACTGGCATTCATCCCGCACATAACGATTGCAATTGGCTTCGGCAAAAATATTTATCATAGCCCACAACCTCTGCCCTGCTGAAAAGTTCGAAGAACTACCAGCCTGAGTTGGTTATATTCTTCCCCGAACCTCGTACCCGGAATGGATACATCTAAAGATCCAGGTGCAACAAGACTGCTGCTTCGACAAACTGGGACAAACCTTCCCTTAAGAAATCTTATGCTACCGAGCAGCATGCTCCGAATCTGTATCCAGAATATTCCTCACCGGTCTGATGGTTGACAAAGAAAGGTGATACTGCCCTCCCCCCTTCATACTTGGGTACTCCTTTCCACCAATATAATTAAATCCCCAAGCATACTTATCCTTATAAAGCTCACTAGACCAAAAACAACAATGCGAATAACCAAAAATAGGATCAATATGTATTATATTTTCGGTCCAATAATATTTCCAGGGGACGTCTTTATCTTCCTCATAAAGAGATTTCAGTTCTTCACGAGTCGGCAATCGCCAGTCCGAGTATTTTGCATACCCCTCTTTATTAAAGCTTTCTATTTGTTTCTGAGAATCTTCCCAGCTGGACCATATTTTTTTTTCCTGATATAAGTCTATTTTCTTCCACATCAAACCTTCCTGCAAGTCAGTCACCGTCCCATCATTGTTATCTTGGAATCTTGGATCATTAGAAGGCTTCAATGGCGGCTTTTCTTCAGTGAGCGAAAGAATCTGCCCACCAAAAATCTCATCGGTACTGCTGTTACCAGAATCGGCCTGTACCACACTCGCACCACACACTGTCAACATCAGCAAAGCAAGCCGCAGGGGTTGGGTCAACAAATAAAAAGGGCGAATCATGTTTTTTGGGGTCATCTAAGGGTTTCCTAAAAATCAGGGCTACTAAAATTCTACTCTCCCTGCGGTGCCCAGTCAGGCTCCCAGGACAAACAAATACCGGATGGATTGTAAAACTGCCCCGGGTCCTTACCGACAATGCCCCATTTGGAAACAAAGTTCAGGTCTGGGTCAAACTTCTGGATTCTCTGGTTCAAAGTATCAATGACGAATACATACCCGTAAGGATCTTCTACAAGCGCGGCCGGACAATTGAACTGACCATCGCGTTTGCCTGACTCACCAAGAACGTCGAGGGGGTGTCCTTCCCGGTCAAAAATCTGTATACTGTTCTGACTTTATTAGGCTACCTTGATGGTGCCATCCGAGAGCAAGGCTCTGAATGTGGTGAAAATCATA
>JAJDBI010000257.1 GCA_029261435.1 Nitrospinaceae bacterium | reverse complement strand
TCATCTTGGACCTGATGATTTATATCCAGCATGTTGTGTTGCATATGATTCCTTTTTTCTGGCGCTTCCATGTCGTGCATCATTCCGACTTGGATCTGGATGTTTCATCAGGGTTACGTTTTCATCCCCTGGAGATATTGGCATCCATGTTTTATAAAGTTGGTTTGGTCTTTGCTCTTGGTCCTTCGCCAATGGCAGTTTTGGTCTTTGAGGCGATTCTGAATGGAATGGCCCAGTTTTCTCATTCTAATATCACTTTGCCTGAACGCCTTGATCGATTGTTAAGGTACGTGATCGTAACGCCGGACATGCACCGCATTCATCATTCGGTGGAGAAGAACGAAACCAACTCTAACTTCGGCTTTAACCTTTCTATCTGGGACCGGGCTTTGGGAACCTATGTGCATGATGCCTTGAAACCACAGCCTCGGATTATAATCGGGGTCAACGCATTCCGTACCAGCGAAGAAGTTTCCTTAAAGAATTTATTGATGATGCCGTTCCGGGAGATTCCCGAAAGCTATTCGCTTTCCCCTGAAAAAAATAAGGAGAGATCATGACTGTCAGGTTGACAAAAATCATTGCGACTTTGGGACCTGCCAGTGGCAGTAAAACGATGATCCGGAATCTGGTAGCCAAGGGGGTCAATATTTTCCGACTCAACCTTTCTCATGGAGATCATGAAACGGTCAGGCAATGGATTCACTGGATTCGTGAGATAGAAAAAGAGCGCCACACTTTTACAGGGATTCTTCTGGATCTTCAGGGCCCAAAAATCCGTGTTGGAAAATTCGAGAAGGGTTCAGTTCATTTAAAGCGAGGTCAAAGGGTGGTTTTCACCACAGCCAAAACGATAGGGAGTCCTTCTCTGGTGCATGTGCAATATGCGCGTTTTCATCAAGAAGTGGGTGTTGGCAACCGAATTTATCTTGATGATGGAAAACTAAGTGGTGTGGTGAAAGGTGTTTCCGGTCAGAGCGTGGAGGTCGAAATGCTGGTTGGGGGAACGTTGTCGGACCATAAAGGTTTAAATCTTCCCGATGCCCAGCTCAGTGCGGACCCGATAACAGCAAAAGATAAGGCTGATCTGAAATTTGGACTTCAGGAAGGCGTAGACATGGTGGCATTGTCATTTACGGGTGCTGCGAAAGATGTGCGGCGGCTACGTGCCATGATCAAGAAAGGCGGTGGAAAAGGGGTAGAGGTCATTGCCAAAATTGAACGAAAGCAGGCGGTGGAAAACCTGGAAGAGATTGCTGAGGCGGCTGACAGTATCATGGTAGCCCGGGGAGATTTGGGGATTGAGATACCGCTCACTGAGGTTCCTGTTGTTCAGCAGAAAATTTTAAGACAGGGCGCGAAACATTCCAAACCGGTTATCGTTGCGACGCAGATGCTGGAGTCGATGATTGAAAATTCACGCCCTACTCGTGCAGAAGTTTCTGATGTGGCGGGTGCGGTCATGGATTGCGCCGATGCAATCATGCTTTCAGGGGAAACTGCGGTCGGCAAACATGCCATTGCGGCGGTGGGGGTGATGGTTGAGACGGCGTTGACTACAGAAGCTTACTTGGCAGGCACGCGAACGATTGAACCCTGGAGCCGATTCTTTCAGGGTGATCCAAGTATTAATGAGGGCATCACCTACTCGGCCAATCGAATGGTAGAGTTGCTGCACGCCAAAGCCATGGTGGTGTTCACCGTTAGCGGTGGGACGGCCAAAATGGTGGCTTGTCCAAAGCCGATGGTTCCAATATTCGCGTTCACCTCCAGTTTGCAACGGGCGCGTCTTCTGAACCTGGTACGTGGGGCCATTCCCTTTATGGTTGAGGAAGACCGGCACCTGCTACTTCATATGGATCAAATGATTGTAATGCTGAAAAATAAAAGGTTGGTGAAAAAAGGGGATAGAGTGGTGATCACCACGGGAATTCCGGTCGGCATCCCTAATTGGACTAATGTGATCCGGGTGGAAGTAGTCACATGATTGGGGTTGATGAAAAAGGCCAACTTTAATATTTAATTTTTTCCTGAAAAAGAGTTCGTATGTCTCCCCGATATTATATGTTTACTACGTTTCTAGTCGCTGTTCTTACGCTGACGATCAGTTGGTGGAAGCAAAAACAGACCGGGCGTGAAATTTTTTGGATTATGGTCAAGGTTGTTTCCGTTTTAGCTATAATTGTCGGGGGAATTGTGGGTGTGGCTCAACTACTGGCTTTTTTAGGTGTGGCTCAATCCGGATTTTTATTATGAGTACTCAGTCTTCAGATTTTTCAGGATTCATGATCTTTATCTTGATCTTGTCCTTTTTTACCATCTCTTATTTCATGGGCATGATGGTGCATTCTTCCTTGATGTATGAAGATAAAAAGAACATTGGAAAAGACAGCCGCATTGGTTGGGTGTTGAGCATGGTTGTGGGGACCGGCATAACAGGATGGATGTTTTACTATGGGTACTACATGAATTTCTTAAGATAAAGATTTATTCTTAAAGAGCGAGAAGATCAACCAGTTTCTGACAGTCATTTTTATATGCCAGGATTTCCTCGCTTTCCTCATCGCTCAAGTCATCCGTCAGGTTTTCCTCAATCAATTCCATAGCATCATTCAGTCCACCCGCAACAATATCCAGTTCGGTTTCGGTCAGGGCATAAATTGACCCGCTTTGTTTGAGTTTGTCAAATACCCGAGAATATTTAGCTTTGAAATTTACAAGGCTGTTCTTTTTCTCAGGAGATAATTGCTGCTTGAGCTCGGTATTCATGTCCGAGATCGAATCGTTCAGGGCCATTTTAATGGTTTCAATATCTTTGTCTGTGATGGATGCGAGTGATTTCATGCTTTCCTGTATTCTAAATTAAGGTTACTGATTGGGTCGGTTTTGTATTTGAATTTTGACCAATCTGGAGCTTCTGATGTTTTACCATAAGTTTGCCTCGGGCCGCATGAAAAATTAATGAGCGAGGCTGATTTGTGGATTTGCCTATCCTCAGAAATGCGAGTCGGCTCATACAGAGGGTAAACTCCATACAAGCCGACAGGTTATTTTTTCTTATTTAAGGCTTAAGGTTCGACCTCGATCTCAATTTTTTTCGGTTTTGCCTGCTCCTTTTTGGGCAGGGTGACCTTAAGGACCCCCTGATCCATCCTGGCCAAGACCTTTTCCGGATCAATCTGGTCGCTGAGCCTGAAGCTCCGGGAAAAACTTTGTTTGCTGAATTCGCGGATACGATAATCATTTTTCTCGTTTTGAGAACTCTGTTCGTGATGGCCTTTGAGGGTCAATACGCCATTATGGAATTCAACCGAAACGTCTTTCCGGGTCATGCCAGGGGTTTCTGCTTCAAGGTGAAAAGCTTCGTCTTTTTCAATCACATTGACCTTGGGCAGAACTGTTGGTTGCTCCCCGTGTGCTCTGGGGAACCCGAAAAACCTGTCCGTATCGAAAAACCTGTCTAAAGCCTGCTCTGGATTTAAAGTTACGAGATTCATGATGTACTCCTTCAATATGAGGTTGATGATGCAGTTATCATGTCTCTCGGCCGAGAGGATATTCCTTATCCTGCAATATGAATAAAATGGGAGGTGACGGTTGTCAAGCTGTCTGAAAAAAACAGGGAGAAAAATTCGCGGTGAAGGTGTGCTGGATACTTATTGTCCGAACAGAGACAGACCCAAGGAAATGGCGGTATAAATCACGCAAAAGATGCAGGCAAAAAACGGTTTACGGTAGATGTCGGAGAAATTTTTCATACACCCATTATAAGCTTTTGGGCAGGCTCTGACAATATATGTAGCATTTCGTTATTTTCCGAAGGCCCGAATATAATGCACCAATTGCCAAATTTGTTGATCCGACAGGTCTGAAAATGCAAACATTGAGGTGTTTTTAGATCCGTTTCTGATGATCCAGAATAACTGACCATCGGGCAGTTTATCCATGGTTGTGGCACAGGTGAAGTTCCTCGCAGATGGAGTGCTTTCAAAGTCCGGGTCGCCTTCCCCATTACCTTTTACCCCGTGACAAAATTTGCAGGCGATGGGTTTGGCCTTTTCCTGAAATAGGTTTTCAGCGGACTTCAGGTTTTTATCATTATTTGGAAGCGGGTTTTGCATATTTAAAAATTCTTTTGGAGCGGTCGGAGTTTTCCTCGTTTGTGGACATTCTTCGGCAAATGATAAGGTGGAGAGGCCCATCAGTAGGGTTGAGAAAAGAATAAGCCCGATCACTTTCGAAGTCATTTTTTTTGAAATATCCATGTTAATTATCCTTCTTGCTTTATTGAGCTAGTTGGCGAAGGTGCAGAATAATCTGCCATATCTGTGTATCTTTTAAATCTTTGTATGAAAGCATTCCGGTTCCCGGCGAACCGTTCTTAATGATCCAGTATAGCTGACCATCGGGAACATTGTTAACGGTTTTTGTGCAGGTGAAATTTCTGGGGGGAGGGTTGAACCCTCTTGCCATTGACCCATTTCCATCGCCCGTCATTCCATGACAACTTTTACAGGGCAGAGGTTTTGCTTTCACCTGATAGAGTAACTTTCCTTTTTTAAGGTTTTCCGGGGTGTTTTCCAAGGGGTTTTTCAGGTTGTAAATCGCGGGAGGAGCTTTTTCAGTAAACCTTGGTTGAGGGCAGGGAGAAGTTTGTTCTCCTGCTTCAGCATA
The DNA here is from genome assembly GCA_029261435.1 of Nitrospinaceae bacterium. GTDB lineage: Bacteria > Nitrospinota > Nitrospinia > Nitrospinales > VA-1 > LS-NOB. The sequence continues at coordinate 5,514 of JAJDBI010000257.1, read as the reverse complement.
TTTTAGCCCCGTTGTTAAAAATGTTAAAACCAAACCAAACAGAAAAAGTCGAGGAATGAATTTCCTGAGGGTCTGAAGTTTTATTACTTTCCTGGGTGAATAATAGTTTTTCATTTTGATATCCCTTCTGGCATTCTGAGAATCAGGCCGTAGTGAAATTCTATCTAAGACACTGCGCGCGAATGAATTTTATTTGTTAAACTGGCGAATATAATGGATTAACTGCCAGATTTCCTTGTCTTTAAGGTTTTTGAAGGCGGGCATTGCTGTCCCGGGTGAACCCTCTTTGATAATTCCAAACAATTGCCCGTCAGAAATAGATTTCATGGTGGCAGAGCAGGTGAAGTTGCGAGGGGCAGGGTTTATGCCAGCGCCTCCGGGTCCTTTCCCGTCACCTTTTTTTCCATGGCAGAGTCGACAGGCCATGGGCCTGGCATTTTTCTGGTATAAAGTTTCTCCTGCTTTTAGATGAGCAGGGCTCGGTGTGAGTGGGTTTTTCTTGCCGCTATATTTAAAAGAGACTTTCCTGGTGGTTCGTTTTTCCGGGCATACTCCGGATGATTTTTGGGTAGAGGCAGGTTCATTCACCGAAGCATTTGTATCTCCTTTAAACTCCTCCTGCATAAAGGCAATGACATCCGCAACGCCTTGTTCTCCCAGAGTCAGGCCCCAATAGGGCATATAGGGTGATTTCCCCACAGCTTTACCGCCGTAATAAACCACATTATAAAGATAGTCTAAGGGGAACTGATCCATAGCCATTTTGGCGTGAATGGCAGGCCTGGGTTCTAACCCTGATGCTGCTGGCCCATCTCCTTCTCCTTTTGCACCATGACATTGCATGCAATATTCTTTATAGATTGTTCGACCCCGATTAGAATCGGTATTGCTGAAATGATTGCTTTTCCAGGGTTCATAAAACTTGAACTCATCGTCTCCCTCAGTAGCTAGAAAACCTGTGACATAGTGCAGTCCCAGTTCACTTACATCGGCGACAAACTCACCGCTATGAGGTACAAAGTCAGGTGGCATGGAGTTAAAGCGGAGGATCCAATCTTTGTTCAATCGTTTTCCTGAATTGAAAAATGTGGCACTCTGTGGGCCTCCCATCGTTTTTTCATCATCCATAATCTGGTGACAGCCTGAGCAGGAATGATCGATGAACAACTGTCTTCCGAAAGCAGCCTGAAGTTCTGTGAAATGAGAAAGGTCAATGGCATCTTTTTTTGCTGAGGAATCCAGTAAATGTTTTTCAAAATAATCTGCTACTGAGTTGGCGCCTTCGTCTGACAGGATCACATGAGGTTGAACTTTTCTTTCAAGATCCCAACGATATCCCTTTAGATAAATATTGGGTTCCTTGCCAGTCAGCCAGTCTATAAGCCAGGGTCTCTTGAATTTACTCCCTCCCCACATGAGGTCAGGGCCTTTCAGGTTGAATCTGGATTCTGGTATGCCGGTAAACTTGTGACAAGTAGAGCACTGATCTTTAACAAGTTGCTCGCCGAGTTTATCTGTATTCGCAGATGCCAGTGCAGGGAAGACAAAAAAGAATCCAGTTAAAAAGAATCCAGTAAAATACTCCTTTAACCCAAAAGACCGTCTTAACATTTATTTTCTCCTATTAAACAGATAACGAGATCCAGAGGATATGCTTTCCAGAAAATCGAAAGTTACCCTGGCATGGTGTGCCTTGGATAAGCCGGATATCCTTTAAGGATACCCGGCTCGCTTGATATCCCAATTATTTGACGTTGACTTCGATACTATCCGTCAATGGTGGGTTGTAGGGAATATGGTTTCCCTTTCCAAAAAGAGTTCGAATAGTATGTTTTCCTGGGGAAAGCTTGATTGTTTTACATGAGGATCCATCACCCATATGGATGTGATTGGCATCTTTAGGGATGGGCTGATCCAGGTTAGGCAATCCAACGTCCACCAGAATATGGTTGTGACCTTTGCCCTCATTCACTCCTTTTTTTGCCGGCTCGAATTCAACTCCCCAGGGTTTCATACAAACTTTCAGGGGACTGGAGACCGTTGCGCCATCTTCTGGCTCGGAAATGGTCACGGCTTTATAGTCTCCCGCATAGGATGTTGAGGCGAGAAGGCCAATCAGTAGTGAAAAGATCAAAGTCAGGTATATTTTATTCATTTTTAAAATCCTCCCATAATATGGATATATAAAAACCTTGCCGTTATGGCGAGGTCACTCATCAGAATTTGGAAAAAGCAACGAAACAGTGGCTCCTTTGTTATCCTGAGATTGAATTTTGATAGTCCCACCATATTTCTCTACCAGACGTTGAGTAATGTTCAACCCCAGTCCTGTCCCTTCACCTTGCATTTTTGTGGTAAAAAATGGATTGAAAGCTTTTCTTAAAATATCGTTGGGCATACCTGGCCCATTATCCTCAAACTTAATGACTGAAAACTCATTTTCTATATAAGAGGAGATTTTTAGCCGACCATTTCCCTTCATGGCCTGAAAGGCATTGTTGATGACATTGAAAAAGATTTGCTGCAGGTCCTCGGGGTCTGCGTTGAAGTCTGGAAGTTTATTAAAATTTCTATCCAAAATAATATTGCTATCCTGATAAGGTATCAAAGCAAACTTAATAGCAGATTCAATGATGTCGTTTATTTGTACTTCTTTTTGAACCCCATTCTCCTTGCTCTGCACATATCCCGAGAAGTCTGTAAGAACCTTTCCCAGCCTTTTGGAATTACCTGCGACTTTGTCAGCATAAATTTTTACTTTGTCTAAATCACTTTCATGACAAAGAGCCTCCGAAAAACTAAGAATAGAATGTAGTGGATTGCTGATTTCATGGGAGATTCCGGCTGCAAGTGTTTTGAGAGAAGAAATATTTTCAGCCTGTGTCATGCGATCAAGAAAATCCTTTTCCTTCGTAATGTCATTTAGGATGAGCCCTTTTAATTGATTTCCGCTGGCGCATATTCCTGCATCAAAAATCTGGTAAGTGAAGAACTGGTTTTTCAGGGTAATCACTGAGGGTGGTATAAAAGTAGAGCTATCAGAAGCTTGTGCGATTAAAGGATCCCTTGAGTAGTTGCTGGCTGATTTGTTCTTGCGGGATTCAGAGTGTTTTGTCATCTCAGAATATTCTAACGGCTTGGAAAGTTCGTCTGCGAGGAATTCCCCCTGCCCCAACAAATGCGAAAAGGACTCGCTAACAGGTTTTCCGACATAGTCCTGAGCTCGTTCGGCAACAAGTTTTCCAAAAGCCGTGTTGGTGAATACGATCTTATTGTCGAGATCTGTGACCACAATCACACCCGGTATATTCATTAAAATAGCTTCATGGAAATTATTCAAAAGGCACCTGGAGTTAGAGGGTGACAAATACTAAAAACAAATAGTTCGCTAAAATATTGGTAGTGAAAAATAGAAAGTGCTTCCTTTGCCCAACTCACTGGAAACACCTACCTGTCCTCCATGCAAGTGAATAAGCTTCTTGCAGATTGCGAGACCCAGGCCTGTCGATTTCTCACCTCCAGTCGGTCTAGCTGAAAGAGTTTGAAATTCTTTAAATAATAATTGCTGGTCTTCCTTGGAAAGGCCCGGTCCTTCATCGTGAACCGAGAGCCGGATAAAATTGTCGAGATTTTCTGTTGTGATCAAAACCTTTGAATCGGGTGGAGAAAATTTTACGGCGTTTCCAATGAAATTCCCCATCACTTGAGTGATAGCGCTGGTGTCATAAGAGATTGAAGGAATAGTGCCCGGGTCAAAGTGAAGTTGTATGTTCTTGCCATCGGCTATCAATTGGTTCATTTCAACCTGTTTGCCAGCCGTGGCATTGAAATCCTGCAATTCCTTGTTGATATCAATTTTCCCGCTCTCAATTTTAGAAATATCCAGGAGGTTTTCCAGCAACCCTTGCATGAAGTTGCTGGCGTTATAGATTTTTTCAGATATTTCTTTCTGCCTTTCGTTTACTTTCCCTATGGTTCCATCTTTAAGAACTTCGCTAAATGTTTTGATCATATAGAGAGGATTGCGCAGATCATGGGAGGCAATACCCAGAAATTTGTTTTTTAAATCATTCAGCTCTTTTAACTGAACATTTTTTTGTTTTATTTCCTCTTCTCTGCGATGGGAAACAATAGCATCGGCTATAAGACCTCCGATCGAAAGTAAGATTTCCTGACTTCTTACGTACCAGGGAGGGCTTTCATCCGTGTATAAAAATAGAATTCCAATTAAATGGCCTTTACTTTTAAGGGGGACAATATAGTGTCCGTGGGCAGTCATTCCATCAAACTTATGCTCGTGTCGTGTGTCGGTAAAACAGCTATTGCTTATTAATAGTTCTCCAGAAACAGCAGCTTTTCCACATAGGCAGGAACCATAATTGATGGTTTCCTCCTTTTCCATAAACTCTGGGCTGAAATCTCCGACGGTACAAAAAAGACGTATTACCTTGTTTTCGGGGTCCGCTAAAAATATTCCGGCTTTATTTTCGACTTCTAATTCCTGGAACCTGACAAGAGTGGTCAGAGCATTAATAAGCATGTCTTTTAGACCGTCAGGGCTGTGCAAGATCTTGGCAATCTCATGCAGGACCTTATATTCTTCAGTTCGTCTTCTTATTTCCTGTTCAATTTCTTTGAAATAGGAATCCTCATCCAATTTATTTTCTTTGAGCATTTTTATTTCCTTATATAGGGTCTGAAATTTGAGTTTTCCTCTTTCCTTATAGGAAACTAATTCAATTAGACGAATATGATAAATTGATAGCCCGTGAGAGCCGCCCTCACCCTACTATGAGGGTAAAGGCGGATCCCGCTAAAACCTGGGTCAGAATTAAAGTCCAACGTTCTTACCTTCGGATATCAGCTTATCTACTGTTGCATGCAACTTCTCCTTGCTTACAGGCTTTACAAGGTAATCCTGAACTCCTTTTTTCAATAAAGAAGTTGCCATTTCAGTATCAGGAAATGCAGTGATGACAACGATGGGAATGCCTGGTGCATTAGTCTTGAGATAATCAATGCACTCAACACCATCCACTTTAGGCATTCTAATGTCACAGAGAATCAATCCCACATGTATCATGTGATCCGATTCTTTCATTTTTGCAATGGCCTCTTCTCCATTTTCAGCTTCCAGAATTTGAAATTTCTTGCCTTCAAGTTGCAATTTGATGGCTTCTCTTACATCTTCCTCATCGTCTACGATCATAATTTTTCCTGTGCTCATTGGAACCTCCTTTGAAATGTGTGTAAGTAAATGACTCTTTAAGACTGCTTGAAATAAATTGTAATACCGAGAATCCTGTGTGATCCAGGAATGGTTGACTCAATTCCTAAATCAAGTATAGGGAGGCAAATGATAAAAAAATATCGCTGGAAATGTGAATGTTACGCGGTAGTTTCTTGATTCTGGATGTAGTTAAAATACTACAATCAGTTAAGGAGGCCTGATGGTCAGGGTTGAGGGATAGTAGTTCTAACCCTTTAGTGGCAGAAGGGGGGTAGCGTTAAAAC
>JAJDBI010000256.1 GCA_029261435.1 Nitrospinaceae bacterium | reverse complement strand
GCATCCGAACGGTTCAAATGGAGATGGCGCGAAAACGCATGATGTCAGCTGTACCTGAAGCAGATGTGATCGTGACCAACCCGACACATATTTCGATAGCGATCAAATACGACACCCTGAATTTTGCTGCCCCCTTGGTAGTTGCCAAAGGGGTTGGCCCAATCGCAATGCGCATTAGGGAGATCGCCAAGGAAAATGGTATTCCCCTGGTGGAAGACAAGCCCCTGGCGCGTACCTTGAATAAAACGGTGGAGGTGGGGCAAATGATCCCTGCGAGTCTCTATAAAGCGGTGGCGGAGATTCTAGCTTATGTTTATAAGCTGAAACATTCATCTTAGGTATGGACCTTGCATTATATTGGTTTTGAAGGATTTAGATAGGAACCGGGCCTTCAGGAAATGGGTTGGAATAGTTTGAAGGCCTTTATTTAAAAGACTTTTAGTTTTTTCTCCGTCACTTTAGACGGTGTCAAATTTTTGGAAGATTGGAAGAACCGATCATGGCGCAATCAAGTGTTATAAAACTTATGGCTCAAAGACCGCAGGAGTTAATGGTTGCGGCGGGAATTGTTACGATTCTGGGAGTCATGGTGATGCCGATTCCCACCGTATTTCTGGACCTTCTGCTTTCTTTTAGCATTACTTTTGCTCTGATTGTGCTCATGGTAGCGGTGTTTATGCTTTCTCCGCTGGAGTTTTCCGTTTTTCCTTCTCTTTTACTCATCATCACATTACTGAGGCTTTCCTTAAACATCGCTTCCACTCGGATCATTCTTTTGAATGGCGATCAGGGAGCGGCGGCGGCAGGGCAGGTGATTGAATCTTTCGGCTCTTTTGTTGTCGGTGGTAATTATGTTGTGGGAACAGTCATATTTATCATTTTAGTGATGATCAATTTTATTGTTATTACCAAAGGTTCTGTGCGTACTTCGGAAGTTGCCGCTCGTTTTACCTTGGATGCGATTCCCGGTAAGCAGATGAGTATTGATGCAGACTTGAATGCCGGGCTTATTACAGAACAAGATGCACGCACACGAAGAAGAAATCTGGAGCGTGAGGCAGATTTTTACGGAAGTATGGATGGTTCCATTCGTTTTGTACGTGGTGATGCGATCGCAGGTATTCTCATAACTCTGGTCAATATCATTGGTGGCTTTGCCATTGGTGTATTTCAGCAAGGTATGGAAGCCAGTGAAGCGGCTCAGGTTTATACGCTGTTAACCATCGGCGACGGGCTGGTCTCTCAACTTCCGGCACTTGTGGTTTCAACTGCCGCAGGCCTGGTTGTGACCCGGGCCCAATCGGATAAGAATTTGCCTGGAGAATTGGTCAAACAGTTGCTGAATCAGCCTTATGCCTTTGTCATCGCATCTGCCATTCTGTTTTTCTTTGGCTTGATTCCGGGGCTTCCACATTTCCCATTTCTTATAATGTCTCTGGTGGCGGGGTATATTGCTTTTTACAAGATTCAGGATGATGAAAAAGTTGAACAGAAACAAATACGCAAAAAAGAAGATGACGCCAAGATTCCACTGCCAGAAAAAGTCGAATCCATTCTTCCTCTCGATATCATGGAATTGGAAGTGGGTTACGAACTGATACCTCTAGTTGATGCGGATCGGAATGGCGAGTTACTGGAACGGATTAAATCCATACGCAGACAGTTTGCTCTGGAGATGGGTTTCATTGTTCCGCCTTTGCATATCAGAGATAACCTGCAATTGAAATCTAATGAGTACGCAGTTCTTGTTAAAGGCGTGGATATTGCGCGTGGCTCCATCATGATGGGAAGGATACTGGCTATGAATCCAGGAACGACTGATCGAGAAATTGAAGGTATAAAAACTACTGAGCCTACTTTTGGATTGCCAGCGGTCTGGGTGCCAAGCAGTAAGAAACAAGAGGCGCAAGTGGCTGGCTACACGGTGGTGGACCCTGCAACGGTTATCACTACTCATATTAAAGAAACTATCAAGCGTCATGCGCAAGAAATTATGGGTCGGCAGGAAACACAAGCATTGCTGGATAAATTCAAGGAGACCAATCCCAAAGTGGTTGAAGAGCTTATTCCCAACGCTCTGTCCTTGGGCAAGGTTCAAAGGGTTCTGCAAAATCTTTTGCGTGAACAAATTTCCATTCGTGATCTTCGAACCATTCTGGAGAAACTTTCCGATTATGCTTCGTTGACTCAGGATCCGGATGTTTTGACAGAATATGTTCGCCAGGGATTGGCCCGACCGATCACCAAACAATATCAATCTAATGATGGGACGCTTTCGGTCATGACTTTGGACAGGGGAATTGAAGATGCTATCGAAGGCTCTATCCAAAGGTCTGAAACTGGAGCATTTCTGGCACTGGAACCTAATGTGGCAGAGCGATTATTGACGCGTCTTAAAGCGATGATTGAAAAAATCACTCCCAATATTGAAACGTCGCCAGTGTTATTAGCTTCTCCGGGATTGAGAATGCATATCCGAAAGTTCACAGAACGTTTTCTTCCTGATCTGGTTATCATATCGCACAGTGAGGTAGCATCCTCGGTGCAAATTAAAAACCTCGGTGTTGTGGATTTAAATGCGAATTAAAAAATTTACGGCGAGTAATTACTCCATCGCCTTAAAAGATGTAAAGCAAGAGCTGGGTGAGGACGCGCTTATTTTAAGTACACGTTCTATCAAACCACCTACGCCGATGGCCGGAAGAAAGGGGGCGACGCGAGTGGAAATCACAGCCGCTGTGGAATACGCCTCACCGGTTATTGAGCCTCAGGTTTCCGATATGAATAAAATTAAAACTTTGCCAGAAACAGGAGATGCTGAATTAAAATCTCTGATTTTCAATCTTCTCAGCCAAACGGATCAGGTACGGTCTCTGGGTCTTCAATCTCACCAGATTGATACTTATTCTCATCTGATTGATAATGGCTTGGATAAAAAACTGGCATCAAAAATTCTGCAAAAAGCCTTGGAGCAAAACCCTCAACAATCTGATGATTGTGATAAAGAGCCCATCATGAGCTTGATGAAAAAGGTTCTTCCCTGCAAGGGAGAGATAGACCTCAATGGTTATGGACCTAAAATGGTCGCGTTCGTTGGACCGACGGGAGTGGGGAAAACCACAACAATTGCCAAAATCGCGGCGGAATACGCACTACGCCGGGGGCAAAAAGTGGCTCTGATTTCTCTGGATACCTACCGATTGGGAGCGATTGACCAACTGAGAATTTACGGCGAGATAATGGAGGTTCCCTTCGAGGTGGCAGGGGGAAAGGAAGACCTGCGTCGCATTGTTGCCAGCCATTCGGATAAGGATCTCATTCTCATTGATACCACAGGCCGATCGCATCAGGATAAGGATTATTCAGGACAGTTGAAGGAGATTTTTGACGCGGTAGGAGGGGTGGAAATCCACCTGGTTCTCAGTGTGACCGCCCAGGAAAAATTGTTCACAGCAACGTATCAGCAGTTTTCGCCTATCGGTGTAGACCGGGTTCTATTTACAAAACTGGATGAAGGGTTGAATTTCGGCTCTTTATTCAATTTTAGTGTGAGAAATAGATTGCCCATATCGTATTTTACATCCGGCCAGCGAGTTCCTGAAGACTTGGAAGTAGCCAAGCCGGATCGGGTAATAAGTTTGATTTTTAACTGAATTCAATATAAATTAAAGGGCCAAGGTATGTTATGGGCAGTCAAGCAACTACTTTAAAAAGAATGGCATACGGAAAAATGAGCGGATCGAACCTGAGGGTATTGGCGGTCAGTAGCGGAAAAGGAGGCGTTGGTAAAACCAACTTCGTCGCCAATCTGGCTTATGCCTTATCCAAGAGAGGCCAGAAGGTCCTCGTTGTGGATGCTGATTTAGGTTTGAACAATATTGATATCCTTTTAGGGCTGGCCCCGCAAAAGCATATTGGACATGTTCTTTCAGGAGAATCTAATGTGGAGGATATCATTCTTCGCGGTCCTGCTGACATTCATCTTTTGCCCGCTGGTGATGGCTTGCAGGAATTGACACAGTTGCCTCCCGAAAAGAAAATGATTCTCATGGATGAGTTGGACCGTGTCAGTGAAGGATACGATTTTCTGATCTTTGATACCGGTGCCGGCATTTCCACTAATGTTACTTATTTCTGTAGTGCGGCCCACGAGACAATTCTCATTGCTACCACAGAGCCCACTTCGTTGACCGATGTTTATGCATTGATGAAAACACTTCATCTTAAACATGCTCAAAAGCATTTCAGGGTGGTGATTAACTCAGTCAGTTCAGAGCGAGAAGCACAGGGGGTGTATCGCAATTTGACGGCGGTCACGGATCGGTTTCTTAAAGAAATTTCCGTTGAATACTTGGGCTATATTCTGCATGACCCGAATGTACCCAAGGCAGTGCGGCAACAAAAAGCATTTTTGGAGTTATACCCTTTCTCTAAATTCAGCGTGTGCATTAATGACTTGGCTGAAAAAATTTCCAAGGAGAAAACCAGTCCCCTATCTAGTGATGGGGATCAACCTTATTTTTGGCGGAGTGCGTTCCAAGTGCAATGACCCCTATAAATATTCAAAAAATGGCCCTCGCATTTGGATTGCTGGCATTTGGTTTTCTGGCGATAGGCAGTGTTTTAATGGGCAGCCGGGTGATAACCGGGGCGATTCGCGGAGG
>JAJDBI010000255.1 GCA_029261435.1 Nitrospinaceae bacterium | reverse complement strand
CATCGCTGTTTCTAAACTGCTTCAAAGCATCACCACTTAGAAATACCATAACGATTGATTTTGCCTGTGCACCCAACTGAAAACCTATTGAAGCCGCCATGGTGCTGTAATAATCAGCCGTCTTACCGCCAATTCGCAAAGCCCCTTCACCATATTCTCCGCCAATACCAATTCCCACTTTAATAACCGAAGGAAATACTAATATCGCTTTGGCCTTCTTAATAAAGCTGGAGCCACCGGGAACTTCCTTGCTAAAACGTTCCAATGAGACATCCACACTCACATCTATTTCTTTAGCGGTATCCGAATAGGCCATACTGGCTGAGCTCAGTATAAACAGACTTACCAGGATCAGGCGAATAGAATTCGATGCCATTGCTTGTAGTTTTTGTGAACATTTTTTAGTTATCATTATAGAACCTTCCTAGAAGTTACCCAGAGGATAAGGCAATCCAATACCTAACAATTCAAAGCACATGAATAGCATTAAACCATTAAAAAAAATCACACAATAGAATTAACGGATTGACAAATTAACATCATCTGTTAATATAAATATACGCTAAAAAAATTCCTATTACTTTGTTTAACTGGAGATATCACATGTTCTATGAAACCAGGGTTTTTGATGCATACGGAAATATCAAACAGACCATATCAGCTCAGGATCTAAAAAACCGGCACTGGAGCAAATTCCAACAATCGGAGGCCAACTTAAGCATATACCCGAAGAAAAAAACTTCTACGCCGGCAAGAAAAACGGAGAACAAAGGCTTATTGCTAAATAAACACTAATAAGCCAGATAGTCACAAACTTATACCAGACTTTCGGTCGAAATAAAACTGCTGCTGAAGGCCAGAAATCACTTGTGTTGGCTGATAAGTTTCACATTGGACCCAACCCTTTTCCTATTTTGGCAGGGCTCACTTCAGGTTGAGAATATCACGGATAAAAAGGTTGGAAGCTTTCACTACATGGGGTTTCTTTAGATGGGATTCCATATCGGCAGGAAGGCGAAGTGTAAAGGTAGAACCAGTGCCCAACTCACTCGCCCCACTAAGATGTCCACCCATCACCAGAACCAGTCGATGAGTGATGGCCAGTAATAATGCATCGGCACCATATCCGCTTGAAAGCGTTTCATCGGCCTCGGTAAAACCTTTGAACAGGTTTTCAAGAATCTTCGGGTTAATGCCCGTTCCGGTATCCTGCATCACGAAAGTCAACCAGTCGGTTTCTTCCACCGTTTCCCGACCCCCTTTTAACGAAATCTTCCCACTATCGGTTACGCGGCAGGCGTTTTCCATAAGGTTGAGCAAGACCCGTTCCACCCTTCCCCGATCACCGTTTAAATCCCCTAACTGTTCAGAAAGATCAGCCGTCAGAGTATTTCCAGACCGGTCAACATCCTGCCGGACCCCTTCCAATACTTTCTCCACCAGACCGGCGACAGGAAAAACCTCATACTCCAGTTCTGAATGTCCCGTTTCAATTTTAGACAAGTCGATAATTTCCTCGACCCATTTCATCAACTGCCCACTCGCTAAACGAATTTTGTTCAAATCAGTGACAAGGTGATCCAGACCCTCGTCCTCCAACTCTTCTTGAACCATCTCACTGTAACCTATGATGTGATTAAGGGGGGTCCTCAGTTCATGACTGAGATTGGCAAGGAAAACAGATTTACTAAGGCTGGAGGTTTCGGCTTCTCGTTTATCAAGAGCCAACTGTTGGTTGGTTTTTTCCAAGTCAACCGTGCGAACAGCAACCTGATCCTTGAGGGATTTTTTATATAGCTCAATTTTTTCACCACGCTTTTCTGTCACTTCCAGCACGGTGTTGATCACCGCAATCAGTGGGTCGTCTTCAGACTCATCAATCCTTAACGAGAAGTCCTGATGCTCAACAACCTTTTCAAGGGTTTTCCGAATTCGTTCAGTGTCCAAGACCTTACTCAGTCAGCCCCTGTTCAGCGAGCCAGCGTTCTGCTTCCAGCGACGCGGCGCAACCAGTACCTGCGGCGGTGATGGCCTGGCGGTATTTATGGTCATGAACATCCCCGGCGGCAAAGACTCCTTCAATATTCGTTTCCTGAGTCCCCAGTTTCAGTTTGATGTAGCCAGCATCGTCCAAGTCTAATTGTCCGTTAAAAATGGATGTATTGGGAGTATGCCCGATAGCATAGAAAATTCCCGCGACATCAACTTGTCTGGCTTCCTCAGTTTTTATATTTTTCAGACTGGCGCCGGTCACATAATCTTCTCCCACGGCATCTTCCAGAACCGTGTCCCAGAGAATTTCCAGTTTGGGATGTTTGAGAGCTCTTTCCTGCATGATTTTGGAAGCTCTGAGTTCATCACGTCGATGCACCAGATAGACAACAGAACCAAATTTAGCCAGATAGGTGGCTTCTTCTACCGCCGTGTCGCCTCCCCCGATGACCATCAGGGGTTGGTTACGGAACATGGGAAGGGCTCCATCACAAACAGCACAAGCAGACATACCATTGTTCCACATTTTCTCTTCACTGGGGACGCCCATCCGTTTTGCCGTCGCACCAGTAGAAATGATTACCGAATGCGCTTTCACTTCACGGTTTTCGGATTTCAATACAAATGGACGCTGGCTGAAGTCGGCGGAGATCACATCTTCCTGAACCATTTCAGTACCAAAACGCTCGGACTGTTTACGAAACAACTGCATCAACTCCGGTCCTTCAACTCCTTCAGGAAATCCGGGGTAGTTTTCGACTTCCGTGGTGGTCGTCAGCTGTCCTCCTGCTGAGCCCCCCATGACGTAACCTTCAAACATAAATGGGCTAAGATTAGCCCTGGCAGAATAAATTGCGGCGGTATGACCAGCGGGCCCAGAACCGACGATGACAACGTTTTTAACATCTGACATATCCTTAAATCCTTTCTACTTTTCTATCTTTACACAGCGAAATCCAACATCGCTATATCTCAATTCGGGATCTTTTCCAACCCGATCAGAGGCTCTTAAAAAATGGCTGGCAGAATTCCATGCACCACCTCGCACAACCTTATTTTTACCATCAGGATCAAACTCATTCAAAGTCCATTCATAGACATTACCCATCATATCGAAGAGGCCGTGGGAGTTGGCCTCAAATTTCCCAATAATTTCAGGAGCACCGTTTCCATAAGGTTGACCAAAGTGGGCACCGCCCAGTTTCTCACCTTCAGCCGCCACCTCCCATTGCACCTCAGTAGGAAGGTTGCCTCCACGCCACGAGCAATAGGTTCTGGCATCCTCCCAGCTTACAAAAACTACTGGCTGGCGAGGCTTGTTAAAATCCTGTGGTCGGTCTTCATGCAACACAGATGGTTCACATACACCGGCAATAAAACATTCCCGGTAATCAGAGTTACTGACCTCATATTTATCAATCCAGAAAGCGTCGAGCTTTTCCTTGCGCGGAATTTCATCCTTGCACCAGTCAGCGTTACCTTGTTCCTCCTCACAATAAAGACTCCCCAGACTGTATTCTCCTCCCGGAACCAAAACCCGCGCTGTGCCGGGCTCAGCATCAACCGTAAGAGGAGAGCACACCAGGATGACCATCAAATATAAAACCTGCCTATAGAGAGTCATACTTCAATTTTTTCTAAAATTGCTTTTTTAACCTGCTCATAATCGGCAGATAACTCAATTGGGGAAAATGCATGCTCTGACTCGACACCTTCAATTTGATCCGTGTGATATTTGAAAAGGAAGTCAGTGAATTTCAATCCATTTGCCGTGGATATCACCACCACTCGATCCTTTTTCTTTATTTCTCCACTTTGGACCAGTTTTTCCAGAACCGCCAAAGCCACCCCGGTATGAGGACAACAGAGCAATCCTGTTTTATTGGCTCTGCCTGCCGCGTTAGCCAATTCACTTTCTGTTGCTTTTTCAACAATGCCGTTGAAATTCTGGAGAGCACGAATGGCTTTTTTATAACTGACCGGATCGCCAATCTGAATAGCACTTGCCAGAGTAGTTTTGGCCTGAACGGATTCGAAAGTTTTAAATCCCTTGATGTAACTACGATAGAGAGGATCGGCCTGCTCCGCCTGAGCGCATACCAGACGCGGGAGCCTGTCGATCAAACCCAGGTCATAGAACATCTGAAAACCTTTGCCAATCGCACTTACATTACCCAAATTGCCACCGGGAACAATCACATAATCGGGCACTTTCCAGTTAAATTGCTGAATAATCTCAAAGCTGATCGTTTTTTGGCCTTCAATTCTCAAAGAGTTCATGGAGTTTGCAAGATAAATATCGTTTTTCTGACAAACTTCCTGAACCAGTTGCATGCATCCGTCAAAATCGGTATCAAGAGACAAGGTGAGCACACCATGTGTGATCGGCTGAATCAATTGCGCCAACGAGACCTTGTCCTTGGGCAGGAACACAATGGCGGGAATACCAGCCAAAGCACAATAAGCTGCCAGCGCGGCAGATGTATCTCCCGTGGAAGCGCAAGCCACCGCCTTGATATTTTTCCCGGAAGCAATCATTTGTTTGACCATGGAGACCAACACGGTCATTCCTAAATCTTTAAAGGACCCTGTATGCGCCATGCCACATTGCTTGACCCATAGGTCATCAAGGCCAATCTGGTGGCCCAGACGCTCAGCCCAGAAAAGGTTAGTGCCTCCTTCGTAAGTGGAGACGATATTCTCGTTCGCCACATTAGGGCAAACCAGTTCCCTTTTCCCCCATACGGCACTGCCATAAGGCCATTCATTACGCCGGTATCGACTTTCAAACAAAGTTTTCCATTTTTCAGGCGAACGTTGTTTTAACAAATCCATATCATGTTGCACTTCCAGAAGTTCACCGCACTCCTTGCAACGATAGATAATGTCAGTCAGTTCGTACTTATCTTGGCATTCCGGATTAATACACTGAAACCAGGCTTTAAATTCCATTATTATCTTTCCACTCGAATCAAGTTAGATTTCCCGCACACAACATCCAATTCTTCTATTTCCCTTAAAGCCGATTGAATATTTTTTTCGCTGGATTTGTGACACATCATCACCAGTGGCACCCCTTCGCCACGATCCCCTCTTCCTCTCTGTATCATAGACTCAATACTGATGGAATGCTTGCCCAGTATCCCTGATATTTTTGAAAGTACGCCCGGGTTGTCCAACACACTGAAGCGCAGAAAATATTCAGACTCGATTTCACTGATATTCTTGAAGGGGATTTTTTTGACCTCTTTGTCTTGAAAAGATCCAGCAGGCAACCTTTCACCCACACCAGAAAGAATATTTCGAGCGATTTCGATAACATCACCGACCACTGCACTACCAGTAGGCAGAGCACCTGCTCCATGTCCAATCAAAACATTCTCTTCCATCATATCATCGCAAACGCGGATGGCATTTAAGGCTCCATTAACATTGGCCATCGGGTGCGCAATTGGAATCATTGCAGGATGCACACGAATATCGATCGCCTGACCATCGTATTTGGAGATGGCCAGCAGTTTGATCCGGTAGCCAAACTCTCGTGCGCATTCAATATCTTCAGAGGTAATACCTGTAATACCAGAAACAGTTATATCGTCAAAGGGCACAGGAGTTCCATAAGCCAGACGGGTCAGCACCGCAATCTTATGAGCAGAATCTATGCCTTCAATATCAAAAGTCGGGTCTGCTTCAGCAAAACCTTTTTCCTGTGCTTCCTTCAAAGCGGTGTCGAAGTCGCAATTCTCATCAGACATTTTACTGAGAATATAATTTGCGGTCCCATTCATGATACCTTCTATGGATTGAATACGATTAGCAACAAACGCCTCTCGAACAGATCTGATTATCGGAATGGCTCCCCCGATAGAAGCTTCAAACCCAATAGACAAGCCCTTTGTAGTAACTGCTGAAAAAATTTCATCACCATGTTTAGCCAGCAGGGCCTTGTTGGCCGTAACCACATGCTTGCCTTGATCAACGGCCTGAAGAATAAATTTTCTAGCTGGATCGTACCCACCGATCAATTCAACCACAACATCAATATCAGGGTGGTTGATCACTTCATCGGCAGAAGTCGTCAACACATCGGGAGCCAGATTCACACCACGATCTGTAGTGATATCCAGATCCGCAACTTTAACCAGCTCCACCCCGGCTCCTAACCTTTGACTTATAACTTCACTGTTATCCGCGAGGATTTTAGCTACACCAGCACCTATAGTGCCAAAACCGATCATTCCCACCTTAATCATTTTCATCGTCTACTCAGTTCCCTTAAAATATCTTTCAATTCCCCGAACCGCCTGTCTAATCCTGTGCTCATTTTCAACCAGCGAGAAACGTACAAAGTGATCCCCACCCTCTCCAAACCCGATACCCGGTGCAACCGCAACTTTGGCTGTTTCCAATAGCTTCTTGCAAAACTCCAGAGATCCCATTTTCTTGAAGCGATCAGGAATTTCTGCCCAGACCATCATTGTCGCTTTCGGGGGTGTCACCTTCCAACCAATTCGATTTAACGACTCGCACAGCACATCACGCCGGCTTCGATACGTTTCACATATTTCTTCCACA
Organism: Nitrospinaceae bacterium; assembly: GCA_029261435.1. Classification (GTDB taxonomy): domain Bacteria; phylum Nitrospinota; class Nitrospinia; order Nitrospinales; family VA-1; genus LS-NOB. The sequence goes on along the minus strand of JAJDBI010000255.1, from coordinate 1,028 downwards.
CAGTCACGCGGGCCATTTAAAGCCACCGTGGCAGCTATTTGAATCGGTTGAAACATACCATAATCCTGATAACTTTTGATGCGCGCAAGGGCATGAATTATTTCAGCATTTCCCACCGCAAAACCAACCCGCCACCCAGGCATATTATAACTCTTAGACAAGGTAAAAAACTCTATTCCAACATCTTTTGCTCCGGGAACCTGCAAAAAACTGGGAGCTTTATAACCATCAAAAACAATATCCCCATAGGCAAAGTCATGAATCACAATCAGATCATGTTCTTTAGCAAAGTCCACGACCTTCTCAAAGAAATCTATACCCACGACCAGCGTGGTGGGGTTATGCGGAAAATTAATGATCATCACCTTGGGCCGTGGCCAGTTTCTCTTAAAAGCATCGAGAAGGGCATCAAAAAAATCTATATCAGCACTGAGGGGGACATGAATCACATCCCCGTTGGCTAAAATGAATGCATAGGTATGAATAGGATAAGTTGGCGTCGGCACTAGAACCGAATCACCAGGGCCGGTGATAGCCAGAGCCAGATGAGCAATGCCCTCTTTCGAGCCGATCGTCGCAATCGCTTCCGAATTTGGGTCCAAATCTACATCATGGTTACGCTTGTACCAGTCAGTGATAGCAAGACGTAGTTTATATATCCCCTTGGAAACAGAATAGCGGTGATTAGCCTCCTTCTGAGAAGCCTCTATTAGTTTATCCACAATATGTTTAGGGGTCGGCATATCAGGGGTCCCCACACCAAAGTCGATAACATCTTCTCCGCGTCGACGGGCATCATCTTTAAGTTCGTTGACAATCCCTAACACATAGGGAGGGAGACGCTCAATCCTGGAAAATTCTCTCATAACTCGCTACAGGTAAAAGGGGCAGATCATGCCTCGAGTATTGATTACCGGAAAACTAAATCTTCAATATTAAGAATGCCTCAGGATAGGTCAAACCGCAAAAACAAGTCCTGGTCAGTCAGGGTCTGTGAGGAGGCAACCTGTTAATTTGCAAGGGAATCC
>JAJDBI010000254.1 GCA_029261435.1 Nitrospinaceae bacterium | reverse complement strand
TTAGCCACCGGTGGACCCGGACAGGTTTATGCACGGTCTACCAATTCCGTAGTCAATACCGGAGCCGCTGCCACAACGGCCTATCTGCAAGGAGCCAAGTATGCAAATGGTGAGTTCATCCAGATCCACCCCACCGCAATACCCGGACAGGATAAACTACGGCTGATGAGCGAATCTGCCCGAGGTGAAGGTGGGCGCGTCTGGGTGCCACGCAACGCCAGTGACCAACGGGACCCGAAAAAAATACCCGAAAACGAACGCTATTATTTTCTCGAAGAGAAGTACCCTCTATTCAAAAACCTCGTTCCCCGGGATGTTGCAAGTCGGGAAATTTATGACATCGTCTACAACAAGAATCTTGGGGTCAGCGGAGACCCAATGGTCTTTCTCGATTTGACCCATAAATCGAGAGAGTTTCTGGATAACCGCCTCGGCGGAATCATGGATATCTATACCAAGTTCACCGGTATGGACCCCCGCGAAACCCCCATGAAAATCTTCCCTGCGGTGCATTACTCCATGGGAGGATTGTGGACCGACTATGGCCCTGATAGCGATGGCTTGATCGATCACGGGTCTCCCAGAAACCAGATGACTTCCATTCAAGGGCTGTTTGCAGCAGGAGAAGCAGACTACCAATATCACGGTGCCAACCGGCTGGGTGCAAACTCGTTATTGAGTTGTATTTATACGGGCTTGATGATGGCCCGAGGCATCATGAACTACACGGACTCCCTTGAAAAGTCGGTGGATGATATACCCTCCACGGTCTTTGATGATACCCAGTCACACTGGAAAAACAAGTTTGACGACATCAAAAAAATGAATGGCTCGGAAAATCCCCATAAGTTGCATCACGAGCTTGGAGATATCATGCTGGCAAATGTTCTCATCGTCCGGGATAATAAATCTTTAGAAAAGGCCTATCACGAGATCCATGATATTGAAACCCGGTTCAAAGATGTGAAGTGCCTGGACACACATGACTGGGCCAATCCATCACCCAGCTTCATCAACCAGTTATATTGCATGATCCATCTTTCAAAAATCATCACCAAGGGTGCTTTAATGAGAGACGAATTCCGAGGAAGCCACTATAAACCGGACTATGACATGAACCAGCCAAAGGATTTTGACCCTCATGAATACATCGATTACCTGGAACAAAAACAATATGGGGAAGTGAGCATGGAAAGGTTCCCTGCCGATCATCTCGAATATATGAAACGCTTCGAAGCCAATAATGAAAAATGGCTTAAAACAACAGTGGCCCAATATAAAGACAATCAGCCCGAGATCACTTACGAAGAGGTCAATACCTCGCTGGTGACTCCAAGGCCTAGAAAATATGATTGATAAACCCACTATGTCTGAAAAAAATATAATCCTAAAGATCAAACGCCAGGATAAGCCTGCTTCTTCGTCCTATTGGCAAACTTTTGAAGTGCCGCACAGGCCTTTTGCCAATATCATTTCCTGTCTGATGGAAATCCAGAAATCACCTACGACGGGAAGTGGAGAAACTGTGAGTCCGGTTACGTGGGACAGTAATTGTCTGGAAGAAGTTTGCGGCTCCTGCACCATGTTGATCAATGGTCAGGTCCGCCAAGCCTGTACCGCTCTTGTGGACAACCTGAAAACCCCAATTACCCTGGAACCTATGTCTAAGTTTCCTGTCGTGCGTGACCTGCAGGTCAACCGTGAACGCATGTTCAAAAACCTGAAGAGGGTCAAGGCCTGGATCGATATTGACGGCAGCCATGATATTGGGGAAGGCCCTATCATGCAGGATCAGGATCGCGCCAAACGTTATGTCATGTCAGAATGTATGACCTGCGGTTGCTGTCTGGAAGCGTGCCCTCAGTTCACCCTGGACAACTCCTTTCTCGGAGCTGCCACTTTCAATCAAGTCCGCCTTTTTAATATGCACCCAACAGGGGAAATGAAAAAAGAAGACAGGTTAAGTGCTGTCATGGGAGAGGGAGGCATCACCGACTGTGGTAACGCGCAGGTTTGCGTTGAGGTATGCCCTAAAAACATCCCCCTTACAGAATCAATTGCCGATATCGGCCGTCAAACCACCTGGCAGGCAATTAAAAACCTCTTCACCAAATAACAGGGTTTTTTATTTAAAACCATCCCTCAGTTTGTTATGATTTAGACTGTTTACCAGCTAACTTCAAATAAAGTCCATAAGAGGAATATATATAATGAAAGTCTCCCTTGCCAGCGCAATGGGCACCTGTTTTGGGGTTCGAGATGCCATCGACCTTGCCATGTCTCCAGAATTTCACTCCGATCTGACCATAGTGGGTCAATTGGTCCATAACCCGCAAGTCAGTGAGTCTTTAAAGCAAAATGGAGTCTCTCTCGTACCGGGAATCGAAGATATAGGTCAAATCAAAACCAAGAAAGTCATGATCACCGCACACGGCGCGGCTGAAAAAACCAAACAAAAACTCCATGATGCCGGCTTCATTGTCTATGACGCAAGCTGCCCACTGGTGATGAGGGTCCATCAGACCATTAAATCATTGGTGACAAAAGGATATTTCCCTGTTGTGATCGGACAGAAAGATCATGTGGAAGTTAAAGGAATCGTCGGAGACCTCGAAGCTCACTTGGTCATCAACACCGAAGATGACTTTGAAAAAATCAAAGATTCTGGCTACCGTAAACTTGGAATCGTATCCCAGACCACTCAACAAACTGATAAAGTAGAGGGCCTCGTTGAAAAAATCCGATCTCTTGATTATGTAGATGATGTGTCATTTGTCAATACGATATGCCAGCCTACCCAAGACCGACAAGTAGCTGTGCATGAGCTGGCTGACCAAGTCGACCTGATGATCGTCATAGGTGGTTTTAATTCTTCCAACACTAAAAAACTGGTTCACGTTTGTGAGGAGAAAGGTGTGGAGGCACGGCATATAGAATCGTTTCACCAGTTAAATCAGGAATGGTTCATCGGCAAACAGCATATTGGAATTACAGCAGGAACCAGCACCCCGGAAGACATCATCAATCAAGTACATTCCGAGATTTTAAAGATCGCTAAAGAGGTTGAAGGGCTGGAAGAACAAGCACTCCATTCCTGACAATAATCGACTAAGTCTACCGACATCTTTAAATATTGGGGTGTTTGATATCCTTTTTTAAGCAACTCTCTTTTATCCTGTAATCACTATAAATCTTTTTTGCCCCGGGTTTACCCAGAGGGGGGTTGTTTACAAGAATGGATGACTGGACCTATTGCGTACAAACGCTTCCCAAAGTTAGCAGAACCTTTGCACTTAACATATCCGTT
>JAJDBI010000253.1 GCA_029261435.1 Nitrospinaceae bacterium | reverse complement strand
GTCGCTACCCTGATCGTGCTGGCCTGTGCAACATTCGCAGGGGCGGCCGACTTCACCATTACCGACGGCCAGGTGGAGACAAACCAACAAACCTTGAATGCCAACGAGACCGGAACCATAGATTCGGGTGGGCAGTTGAATGTGTCAGGTGATACAGCCATCAATAACCCTGCCGGACAAGATAATGTGACGGTCATCAATAACGGCGCGATAACGGCGGGGACGACTTTTAATGATGATGGCATTTTAACTGACGGTGCAAACGCCACAATCACCAACAACGGCACGATAACGACATCGGGTACCGCTGGTGATGGTATAAGATCATCCGGTGCAAACGCCACAATCACCAACAGCGACACGATAACTACATCGGGTACCGGTGGTTATGGTATAAGATCATCCGGTGCAAACGTCACAATCACCAACAGCGGCACGATAACGACATCGAATACCAGTAGCGATGGTATAGAAGCATTCGGTGCAAACGCCACAATCACCAACAACGGCACGATTAAGGTCACAGGCACCACAGCCATTGGTATCAGTCTTGATGATACTGGTGCGGATGATAACACCCTGACTAACAGTGGTACCATCTCTGCTACAGGGTCGGCGACACAGGCGATTGTAGGTAGTACTGGTGCCAATACCTTGAACCTGCTACCTGGCTCTGAGATTATTGGCACCATCGATTTAGGTGCAGGAACAGACACGATTGGCTTTGACACCACTAATGGTGTCGGCACCTCTGCCACTATGAGTTTTTTGAATGTTGAGACCGTCACCCTGACCGGTGACAACCTGGTGCAGACGGCGAGCGGAGTTGTTCAGATCATCGATCCCACCGGCCAGTCGGTCAGTGGCAATGTGCTGAGTTCGGTGACAGCCGGAATTCACGGTGCCGTCACACAACATTTGTCGCACACTCCCTCACCCGTTCAAGTAGCATCCACCCGTGTTGATGCCGACATGTTACCGGAGTTCAAAAAGCCTAAACTTTGGGTCAAAGGCTTCGGCTCGCACCGCGAACGCGGCGACGACGGAAATGCACTGGCTTTTGACCACAACTACCATGGTTTCACCGGAGGTTATGAAACCAATTACCGCCAATATCGTGTTGGTGTGTTGGCCGGGTACGCACATTCTGATGTAAAGACAGATGTCACCGCGACGGATAACGATGGCGATAGTTTTTTCTTTGGTGGGTATGGTCAGATGAGTTTCGGCAAGGTGGATGTCTCGACAACAATTCTTGCTGGCTACGAACATCATGACAACGAACGCCGCTTGGTGGATAACATTAACGGTGAAGAATTTGCGACTGCGGATTTTGGCAGTTTCTTTTTGAGCCCGTCTTTCACGGTTGCCAGTGAGTTCAAACTGACCGATTTTTTGGTGTTCCGTCCCTCAAGCACGCTGACATACAGTGTAGCCTTTCATAATGATTACACAGAAAGCGGTACCACACGCTCGAACCTGACAGTGGACAACCGCAACTCACAAGCGGTGCTTGGGCGTGTGCAGGGGGCGATTGCGCATCCGTTTGACGGAGACTATGCTTTAGAACTGCGTGGTGGCGGCAACTTCCGCTATACCAACAACGACGATGTTGAGGGTTCGCTTTCCGGCACCAACTTCCAATATGCTTCGGCGGGGGATGACACAGTCGGCGGGACTTTTGTTGGCGTTAACCTGCTCGTGGCGTTGACGGACCGCTTGAACATGAGAGGCGATTTTGAAACGGGTAACAGTTCAGGCGATGAACATTACATCACTGGCTCGTTGGGGTTTGAGCTTACCTTCTAAATCTGCTTTCTCTGCAAACTTTTCTTTTATCAAGTAATTAGGGTGGATTCCCCTTGGGGCTACCAACCTTTTCATTTTAAAAACGAAAGTTAAACTTTTTTGGATAAGAGATGTTTGAGGGAATTCAAAAGACCTTCAAAACTTTTATATTTACGCCAATTATTGCTCTTCTGTAAAAATAGATTTATTAGATGCTTGTTTGGCAGTAAGGATAAATGTTTATATCCGCCCAGAAAATACTTTTCGGCTTTTTCAGTTCAACCTGTTTTGGCAGATTTAGTACCATATATTAAGTTTTAGTTTAATAATTTAAAAATCTTTGGGGAGAATGATTATGCGCCGCCTACCTTTTACGGTGTCAGTTTTTACAGCTCTGTTTTTCATTTTTAGTCTTACCAGCAATGCATTGATTTCTGATTTTGCTTTCACCTCTATTGCCTTTGCAAAGAAGGGCGATAAAGATAAGGATAAAGATTCTGATAAAGGGAAAAAAGGCATTAAGCATCGAGTCAATGCGCTGGAATCTCAAACTACTGAGCTTCAAACTCAGATTGATACCATTGAACTGACTCCGGGACCACAAGGTGACACGGGTCCACAAGGCCCAGAAGGGCAAGTCGGCTTTCAGGGACCACAGGGAGATCCCGGTCCACAAGGACCGCCGGGTCCTGCGGGCTTATCCAAATTGCATTATGTGCAAGGTGTGATTGAGGATAGTAAAGATAATGGTTACGTTAACGGTAGGGTTTTAACTTTTAACAAAATAAGTAGCACTTCCAGGTTAAGAGTGACTTATTCAGATAACTTCCGGGTAATTCCTCATGTGGGCGCAACATCAAGCGTTGCACGTTGGGCAGTCCTCTTGGATGATGCAGAAACAGGTATTTATAAATCCATTTTCGCCGAACAAAACCGTCACGAACTAGGTTCTATAGCAGGTATGATCGAAAATGTCCCTGCTGGAACACACGAAATAACTGTATTTGTCACCAGCGGCTCGGATGCCTATACAGGTTGGCAATCCAATTTTTACCTGGAAGTGCAGGAGGTTGACTAGTACTAAAAACGAAAAAAACACAAACCTGTCCACCCCTCAATCAGTTCCTCGAGGGGTGGGCTTTTTTTATTGAATTAGGAATGTTGCGGGAGCATTGCGGGACTTTTTAAACGCACCCCATCCCATTCTCAATTAGCTAGTATTTTGGTAAGGTATTAAAACTATGTAGGTTATCAGACAAGCCGCCCAACCTTGAGAGGTTAAAGACGTGAGGTTCGCTGGCCTCTCACGCCGGAAACAGGGGTTCGATTCCCCTTGGGGCTACTTAAATTCAATAGTTTACAGCCTAGTCATATTATTGGCGGTTTAAAAGGGGTTCAAACATCGAACATCCCTACCGCTTTTCGCAACGCTTCCGGTT
>JAJDBI010000252.1 GCA_029261435.1 Nitrospinaceae bacterium | reverse complement strand
CCGACACCCTAGATACTTTTCTTTGCTCTTCCTGGTATTTCGACCGCTATACGTCACCCCGAACAGAAGAAGCGCCCTTCAGTAAGGAGAACAACAGTTACTGGATGCCAGTCGATCAATATGTCGGTGGTATTGAGCATGCCATTTTGCATCTTCTTTATTCCCGATTCTTCAATCTGGTGCTGAATGACCTTGGTTTGACTCAGGCTGAGGAACCTTTTGACCACCTGCTGACACAGGGAATGGTCATTAAAGATGGTGCGAAAATGTCCAAGTCCAAGGGTAATGTCGTGGATCCTGACGAAATTATCAGCAACTACGGTGCCGACACGGCACGAATCTTTATTCTGTTTGCCGCCCCACCTGTGAAAGACCTAGAATGGAGCGATCAAGGTGTGGAAGGGTGCTCACGATTTTTAAAAAGAGTGTGGCGCATTTTTAGCGAGTTCATCGAAGAAACCAAGGCCGTGACATTACCGGATGAGTCTTTCACAACCACCGTTCCCGAAATCAAAGCTCTTCGAAGAATGACTCATATCACCATCAGGCGAGTGACCGATGATATCGAAACACGAGTGCAATTCAATACCGCCATTTCCGCAATTATGGAACTGGTCAACCATCTCTTCAGCTTCAAGGAGTGGTGGGAAAGCAACCAGGATGAAACAGCACGGATGGCCATGCGGGAAGCTCTGGAAACATTAGTCCTGACATTGTCACCTTTCGCTCCGCACATTGCCGAGGAAATGGCAGCTCAAATGGGACTCAATAAAACTCTCGGGCAGTGGGCCTGGCCCCAATATAACGAGACTTTGACGCAAACTGATGAAATGTTGATCGTTCTCCAGGTCAATGGTAAGGTGAGACAGAAAATTTCTGTTGCATCCGGCATCAGCGAAGACGATTTAAAATCCCTGTCTCTGGAAGACCCCAAAATCCAGGAATGGACCCAGGGAAAAGAAATTAAAAAAGTTATCGTCGTCCCCAAAAAACTTGTGAATATCGTTATTCAATGAAAAAACTGTCTTTTATATTCTGGCTATTGCTCTCTCTGTTCCTCAATGGGTGCGGGTATCATTTGATAGGAACAGGGTCTACCCTGCCGGATCATTTAAAAACTCTTTCCATACCCGTGTTCACCAATAGCTCTTCCCAGCCGGAAATTCATCGCGAGTTAACAAGTGCCATTATTAACGCCTACATCACCGATGGAAGAGTAAAGGTTGTTCGCAAGGGTCAGGCCGATATGGTGATGATAGGAAACCTTGTTCACTATGAACTCAAGACTGTCTCGTTCAGCTCCAATGATTTTGCCTCTAATTACATCGTAGTGCTGGGTGTGGATGTTGAAGTGATCGACAAAGTGAATAACGAACCCTATCTGAAACAAAATTTAAAAACCGAGTGGAACTATACAGCCAGCACAGATATTGTTAACACAGAGGCGGCCCGGTTAGCCGCACTTGATGAGGCTTATCGAGTACTGGGCAACCGGTTAGTGAGTCTGCTCATCAACCAGTTTTAGTCTTTTATTCCACCGTGACCCCTGACAATCTAATTCTGAAAATTTCCAAAGGGCAAATAGAACCTTTCTATTTTCTATACGGGCCGGAAATTTTTTACCAGACTGAAATCATCCAAACTCTGATTCAACAATCGATCACCGATGACAATCGGGACTTTAACCTGGAAAACTTCGATGCTCGGGAAAGCACAGTGAATCAATGGCTGGGGTCTGCCAGAACCCTGTCTTTCCTGGGTGGAATAAAACTGGTGATAGTGCGCAACCTGCAAGAGGCCATTCCTCAAGATGAGGAAGCGCAAGCCCTGATTGAATACGCCCAGTCCCCTATCCCTGAAGCTTGTTTGGTCATTGCCTCCAATAAGGTCGATCGAAAAAGAAAATTATTTAAAACACTGACAGGGTTAAAAACTGCAGTTGCCTGCGAAGCTCCCAAAGAAAATGAACTGATAAACTGGCTTCGGAAACGGGCTGAAGAGAGCGATTATTCACTATCCTCTGATGCAGCACGTTTTCTGGTAAATAGAGTAGGGGCTCGACCTGGAGTTCTGGCAAAGGAATTAGAAAAAACTCTCCTCTATGCGGGAGCAAACAAATCTATCTCAGAGAAGGATGTCGCTGAAGTGGTGGGGGAAAGTAAATTGGAAAATGTTTTTGCTCTTACCGATGCCTTAAAAACAAAAAACCCGGAAACAGCACTCCGCCTGCTCAACAATCAAATTGACCACGGGGAAGAACCCATAAAAATCTTGGGCACAATTGCATGGCAGTTTCGAATGATCTGGGAGGTAAAACATTTTCAGAAACAAAACTTACCATCAGGTCAGATTGCAAAAGCTATGGGAGCCAACCCTTTTGTGGTTGATAAAGCTTTGCAGCATACTCGTCGATTCAGCACACAACAACTACGCACTGGATATTTAGAATTGGTTAAAGCCGACAGAAGCTTGAAATCTACTTCGCAAGACCCTTTGGCAGTGATGCAAAGCCTGATCCTTAACCTCTGCCACTAATCAGGAAGCGAGCTTTATTTTATTTGAAGGGGTGTTAAAGCGGCTCAGCAGGTAGTTAAGCCGTGCGGTTGACCAGCCGGGTGAGACCGGAAATTTTTCGCGATGCGGCCCGGGCATGAAGAATGCCTTTACCACCAACCTTGGCGATGATTTTCACGGTAGCCTTTAATTCTTTTTGGGCCTGCTCTTTATTACCAGCCTCAGCTTCGGTACGCACCTTTTTAGATAACGTCCTGACCAGAGTACGGTAGCCTTTGTTTCTTTCATTTTTCTTCAGGTTCTGCCGATTGCGCTTCAATGCAGATTTATGATTAGCCAAAAACTGCTCCTTTATATTGAGCGTTGAAAACTCGCCCCCAAAACCGGGCGACAAATAATAGTGGATTGAATTTTATACTTTATTCCTTCCAGGTTGTCAAGCTACAGCAGGAAAAACCAAAGAGAAAAGATTCATCCCCCCCCTGAAAGCAGGGACTTGAGATATTCCATCAACCTCTGGAATTCAGTTTTGAATACCTTATAAAGCTGAGGGGCCTGGCTCAGGTCTTTATTTCGACCGGCCCGTTCCAATTGGAGTGCAGCCTCCTGGACTGGTCCTGCGCAAATATTAGCGGAAGCTCCTTTTAGCGCATGCGCCCTTTCTTCTACCTCGTGAGCATCCCCTGCTTCCAGAGCATAAAGAAGTTGCCGAGAATGCTCAGTCGCATCTTCAAAATAGGCCTCTACAATTTCGAGGAAAAGCTCTTCATCATCATCACAAAGCTCTAAAGCAGCCTGCATATTCAAAACAGGTTCCTGCTCAGCCGGCATCATCTTGACCCAACAGAGTTTGAATTTTCCCCAACAAGCGTTTGATATCTACTGGCTTGGTATCGTAGTCATCACAACCAGCATTGATGGCCTTATCCCGATCTGGAGTCATGGCATGTGCCGAAAGACCTAAAACAGGGATAGGATTGGTTTCAGGATCGTCTTTTAAATTGCGGACAGCCTCCCATCCATCCATCACCGGCAGGCTCATATCCATGAGAATCAAGTCAGGGGATTCCGAACGAGCCATGTTCACACCCTCCAGCCCATCCACGGCAATGAGGACTTCAAAGCCCTTACGCTCCAAACGCCGAGACAGCATGTCCCGGTTCATTTCATTATCTTCAACAAGAAGGATTTTAGTCATCGAAAAGCCCTGATATCCCGTGTCTAATTTACAAATTATTATATGACGTTAGCCTGACCTCGTCATACAGACCTACATAGTATCCTGCTCGGGAATCTGATTCAAGTCTCATCTAAATATCTTGCAGGGATTACGCGGAATAACCCAGTTTTTGCCAAGGGAGAGGGGTGCATTGCCTCAATTTTTGGTGAGTCCGTGACACGTTCTCTAGGGATAAAGCAAAATCGAGGACCAGAAAAGACCGATGGCTTTTTTAAATTGTTCCATTTCCTCAGAACCTTCCGGTTTTTTCAAGTAACTGTTAGCTCCATTTTCATAAGCATGCAGGACATCTGAGGAGGAGGATGATGTGGTCAGCATGATTGTCGGCACCTTTTTCAAACGTGGATCCTGCTTGATGATTTTCGCAATCTCTAATCCATTTTTCTTAGGAACTCTGATATCCAGAAAAATCAGCCCCGGCTCAGGGTATTCAGTCTCATCCTGATACTCCCCTTTTCGGAACAAATAGTCTATCGCCTCATCACCATCTTGCGCCCAGTGTATCAAAGCTTTTTCACAACAGCTTTTTACGGTGCCTTCCAATAAACTGTAATCGTCGGCATCATCTTCCACCACTAATACCGTCATCCTGTCGTCTTTAAGGCTTTTAACCGATTTAGTCATTTACCGTGCCTTTCAGGAAGTTTAATATTGAACAATGACCCTCCATCACCCGGAAGGCTCTTTACCGCTATCTCTCCTCCGTGGCTAACCACGACTTTTTTGCAAATGGCCAGCCCCATACCGGTTCCCTCTATCTGGGGGTTGAGCCTCTCAAAAGGCTGAAATACAAGGTCGGCATATTCATCCTTGATCCCCATGCCGTTATCTTTCAAACTAATCGTTATAAACCCCTCGTCTTCCTCAGTGGATGAAATTTTTACAGCGGGAGGAATATCTTCCTTCCTGTATTTGAGAGAATTGGAAATCAGGTTTTGTAGCAACTGAACCATTTGGGTCTTATTGGCTTCAATGATGGGTAACGATTCACAATCAACCTCACCATTTACTGCCATAATCTGGTCCGACAAAACTGTCATAACTTCGGACATTACATCATTCAGGTTCACCCTATCAAAAGTAACAGAATGACCTGCTAATCTGGAGTACTCCAAAATACCATCTATCAACAGGCTCATGGTCTTCCCAGCATGCAATACTTTATTCAGTATAAATTCATCGTCTTTTGTGAAACGGGTGCCACTTTCAAGCAATGTTTCAGTAAAGTTTATGATCTTTCTAACTGGAGCCATTAAGTCGTGCGAGGCAATGGTGGCAAAGCTTTCAAGGTCTTGATTACTTTGTTTCAGTTCCGCCAGTTTAATATTCAAGTAGGCATGCATTTTATCCTGTTCTGCATGAGCCTCTTTTAACTTCATTTCATCCTGTTCAATTTTCCGGGTATGCTTAAGTAACTTTTGATTTGCATCGTGTAATTCTTCCAGCTTAATATTCAGACTTTTCCCCAGACTTGTGCTCTCAGAAACATCTACCCAATTCACCACATAACCTGCCAATTGTCCTGTTTGATCCGTGATAGAATTGATCTGAGACCTTAAAGCAATACCTCCAAACTCAAACTCCACTTGATGAGGAAGCATTGATGGGTTTTTCAAAATAGCTTCCACTTTCCCGGAGTCACTATGAAATCGGTGAATGGACCCACCCAGGAGATCGTCAATATTTACCTTAAAGACATCCCCAAGAGTTGACTCTACCCGTTTAAGGTATTTTCTGGCACAGGCATTCATAAAGATGATATTTAAGTCTTTATCTGCAATAAAAACATTCGCCATCAAACTTTCGGCAAAGGAGTGCAGGTCGATAGAGCTATTAATCAATATCTTGCCTCTCTCAACAAGTTAAGCCTCCAGCTTTGACCGACCCAATTTTAAGTCAGTAAAAAAAACCTTTCATGTACATCAAAATCTGACGCATATTATAATACATTTTTCTTGTTTTATCGCTAAATAGTTGTTTTTTTTAGCTTATTCGGTTTTTACAGATTCCAACCAAGGTAAATTTTATCCTTATAGGGAAAAATAAGTGTCTCAGCCCTGCTATTTTCAAAGTCAAGGTCTGAAGCATCACCCTATTCGGATTTGGGATATTTATAAGAATTGTAAAAAGGTTACCTTTTCTAACCTGACTATCTGATGGAATAAAAACTCTTTTTCCTACCACACTGATAATCTTAACGGCTTTACAGCAAACTGTTGGCTTCAGATATTTGCATCCTTAAAGCTTGAGCTGGCCTATGCCAACCGGTATGATCCCATACCATGACTCGTATAATAAAATCGGCTTATCTGGCAGCGGAAGGATTTCTTGATCCCTTGCTTAAAGAGTTGGAAGGTATTACTGACATTCACGGCCAATTAGTGCTGTCCTCCAAACCTGCAAAAAATGCTCACTGGGCACAGAACATTTGGCGTAAACCTCAAGTTCTCCATATAGAATCGATCAACAACGCGGCAAAACAATTGAAAGCTATTCAGCGAAACTGGTGCCTTTATTCGCACACTCTGCACCGGCGAGCCAGATTGATTCTGGATAAACTTCCGCCAGTGAACTCTAAACCTATGAGCTTTCCTTCTCCATTATCAACTTCCTCTTTAGGGAGCTTCACACTGCTGGATGAAAACACACTGCTCGCCTCGGCAGATTGTTCAAATCCTCTCCCGAACGGAGAAGCACATTTTGTCGAAAACAAAAATGGTCCACCCAACCGCGCCTACTTAAAACTTTATGAAGCTCTCACTCTTACCGGCTCAACACCACAACCGGGGGATTTCTGTGTAGATGTAGGGGGCAGTCCAGGTGGGTGGGCCTGGGTGGTGCATCAATGCGGCGCGAAGGTTTTGAGTATCGACCGCTCCCCGCTTTCTCCATCAGTCGCTGAATTGAAGGGTGTCTCGTTTCAGAAACGCGATGCTTTCACACTGATGCCTGAGGAGTTTAAAAATCGCCGCATTGATTGGCTGTTTTCAGATGTAATCTGTTATCCGGAAAAACTTTATGAGTGGATACTAAAATGGGTGGAGTCGGGCATCTGCAAAAATTTCATATGCACCATTAAATTTAAAGGCGAGCCCGATCTTTCGATCGCTGATAAATTTGCTGCCCTTCCAGATAGCCAGGTACGGCATCTGTTCCACAATAAAAACGAATTGACCTGGTTCAAAATCAGCTGACCAACTGACTTAGACCTTTAGCGGCATTGAGGATGTCAGCTTTATTTAAAGATTCTGCCAAAACCACTGCTTCATCAAAACAACTATCAAACTGCTCACGATCTCCCAGCATCCGATACAAAACACATACGGAAAACAACGGTTGAAGAATTTTCAATGTGTCTTGAAGCTCACGCCCCATCCGAACCCGATTCTGCAAAGTGGCAGTTCCCCTTTCCAAGGCTCCTTGCACTGAAGCAAACCGACCATCAACTTTCAGTCTGTCGGTCTCTCGCCACACATCAGTAAAAATTTCTAATGCTCTTTGCCATTCACATTTCCGCCAGAACGTAATACCTACCATCGCAAAAATGACCTTCTCACCCATCTTGTCACCAGACTTTTTAAACAAATCCAGAGCCGGACTGAACTGGTCCAAGGCTTTTTGCAATTGTGCCTTTTCCCAGAAAGCCGTGCCGAGTGCAGTCAAAATCACAGCTTCTTGATCGGCCTCGCCCTTTTTCCGAATAATCGGCAACGCGCCTTGCAAACAATGCACAGCAGAATCATATTTCCGCACTTGCTGGTAAGCGTTGACCAATGGAATGATCGCTTCCACCATTTCAATCGGAGCAACTTTTTCTTTCGCACTATTAAATTTTTTTTCCAACTCAGAAAGTGGCATATTATTGGAACTTTTTCATAAGTGAGTCATCCTATATACAGGTATCTTAACTTCATAAAGGACTACAAACCATGTTTAAAGAAATTGCAGCTCAAAAAGCACAAGAAATGGTTGAAGAAGATTCGGCGAATGTAGTCGACATTCGAGACCCCTGGTCCTACGCTGCCGGTCATATTCCCAACGCAGTTTCCCTGAACGATGGCAATGTGAAAGAGTATATCGAATCGGCCGATAAGGAAAAACCTCTGATCGTTTGCTGTTACCACGGCAACTCCAGTCGTGGTGCCGCCGAATACCTTTCGCAAAACGGATTCAAAGAAGTCTATAGCATGACCGGTGGATTCGAAGCCTGGCCCGACTAGCTAGCGGCAGACTGGCAACCAAAGTTTTTTCCGTTAAATGCTTGCCTGGCTCGTTGGATCCTCGCCAAGCATACCTTTATCCTTATAACGGCGCAGAGCCTCAGAACAATTGCAGGCACGCTCTATCCCTCGCAAACTATCAAATACCGCTCCGATCAGTTGTGGAAATTTATGTATCGCCGCGTCAACCTGCTTTCGCTCTTCTTCTGTCTGCATGCCTTCAAACAATTCTCCCTTTTTAAACTTGCGCGGTTTCACCCCTTCGGCATAATTGGTCAAGTAGCAGAAAGGGGTGTAGCACATTTCCATTTCCCGGGCCAGGAAGGCTTCCGGCGCCAGAGTCATGCCCACCAGGTCGGCACCCAGTAAACGTAGTTTGCGAATCTCTGCCGGAGTTTCCAAGCGAGGCCCTTCCGTACAGGCATAGACCGCTTGCTCATGATGGGGCAGTCCGCTTGAATGCAAAATTTCGTGCAGAGCTGTGGCGATTTGGGGACAAAACGGCTCGTTCATGCGGATGAATCCGATCCCTTTATCCTTGAAAAATGTGGTCTCACGATTTCTTGTTTCATCAATGATATCTTGCGGCACCACGAAATCTCCCGGCTTGAAGGCGGTGTTGATAATTCCCGGACCGGACCAGGATATCACTCGCTCGACCCCGCATAGCTTCAGGGCATAAATGTTGGCTCGGTAATTGACAAAGGGAGCGGTGAGGGAATAATCAGTTTCACCGTGACGAGATAAAAATAAAAAATCCCGGCTTTCAGAACTGAAACGGTGAATGGGTGCACTCTTGCCATAAGGGGTTTGCAGAACTTGACAATCCTTTTCCCGGCCAAGGGACGGACCGGTTAGAAGATGATAAGCCCCACTGCCACCAAGCACCGCAATGGGAACTCTGAACGGGGCAGATTCATTCATCAGTTTTAATCTAGGTAAGTTTCAATATCGCCAACATAATTGGCTGCCGATTCGCGGATGCCACGAATTTCTTCATCCGTCAGCTCCCGCTTTACCTTCGCTGGAGACCCCAGCACAAGGCTCTTTGGTGGAATCTTCGTGTTCGGGGTCACTAGCGAACCAGCACCCACAATGGACTGTTCCCCCACTTCCGTTCCATCCATAACAATCGCGCCCATGCCAATAAGACATTGCGATCCGATAGTACAGGCGTGCAGGGTGACATTGTGTCCCACTGTCACTTCATCACCAATAATCAATGGCAGGGTTTTACGTGCCACATGCAGAACACAACCATCCTGAATATTTGTGCGCTTGCCAATATGGATATGATTGACATCGCCGCGTATCACTGCATTGAACCACACACTGCTCTCTTCACCGATCTTTACATCACCAATGATCTGCGCGCTTTCTACCACCAGGGAAGAGTCGTCAATTTCAGGTATCTTACCTTTAAAAGGATGGATCATTTTAAATCCCTTGAAAAAAAGTATTGAAAAGTTCTAAAAGCTGCCCTCTGTCATGAGTTGGTCTAATGTAACGTCATTTTGAATTTAAAGTCCATCATAAAAACATTACCCAGACATATGCTTATCGTGAATGGCCTTATAACTTTTTGCGGCCAGAGTTTGTCGATCCTCTCCTGCTGAGATTTCAGGAAGGACCGTTACCGTTGCTAAAAGCCGTGGCGCTTTCAATATCGTCATAATGTGACTGGCGAAACTATCTCCGTAATAAGCAATTGTCGGTTGATTTTCATCATGATAGCGAATCTCCACAGGCACGACAGGACGGCTTGCAAGGACAGCGGACTCAAAAACCGCCGACTTAAAAGGCACAACATCCGTTCCATCAGTCGCCTGAGCTTCGGGAAACAGGATCACACACTGGTCACGGTTTAATCGCTGTTGAATTTCTCCGATTAAAACTTTCACCTGCTGGCGTTTGCTCCGGTCAGCGAAGACCGTCTTCCCCAATCTTGCCAGCCAACTGAACAACGGCCAGTCGGCGATCTCGGCTTTAGAGACAAAGAATCCTTTAAAGGTTGCACCCAAAACAAAAATATCCGGAGAACCTACATGGTTGGCAACGATCAATGATCCCGGTTTTATGGAGGCATCCCCCTCGATCTGTACCTGGATATTGAGAACTCTGCAAGTTACGCGCGCCCACAATTGAGCAAAAAAAGCGATCCACTTTAAAAGCCACGACGGAGACATGAAAAACAAAACATGCCCGCACACACCGATCACCACAAAAACTCCAAACACCAGGACATACATTCCTACTCGGATGACCGCAATAAAATATCCCATAAAAAATTCCTAGTAAAACCCTTTTGGCTTGTTCATGACTCTCAGCATATCAGAACTAATCAGTCGGTTGAGGTTCTTGCATAAGGAAACTGCCATGGAACCCAACCCGACTTTACCAACGGGTCTCACACCCAACTCCAGTAGCATCGCATTTGCGACACGAGACCAGGCAAGGTGACTTTTGAACAAACCGTAATGAATTTTATCCATACCGCAGAATGCACCCAGTCCGCTCACTAAATGGACTCGCTCATTCTGCTGTGATTTTTCCGCAAGATAATGATTCAGCTTTTTCACCGCCGAATCGGCCTGATCAAAAGTCACTGGACTATTTGGATAAAAAATGGATTTCAATAATTTGAAGGATGCCTTCCCCATATCTTTGGAGACATCCACATGAATGGAAGTCAGAAAAACTTCAGCATTCATTTGCAAGGATTTTTTGATCAGGGTGTCCAGAGATTTGATGAGGGACAACTCGGGAACTCCATACATGATGTCATTACCGATATCCGTCAAGAGCACTGTCACTCGAAAACCACGTTCCGCATAAACCTTGGCAGACTCCATGACCCTGCATTCACCAATGGGGGAATAGGTAAAATTGAAGAGTCCTCCGCGAGCACAATAACCCCGGCCCGGTCCCAGCGCATTGAGAAACTCACCTGCTGGAATATTTTTGGATATATGGCGGGTCAAAGCGGAATAACCGCGTGCCAGATTACTGGCTCCTAACAGGACAAAGAGGTCATGTTCAGAACCTTGCATGGGCCTCTACGAGGACGGTCGGAATCGACCCGGCAATCCGGAAATGGAAGCCCGGGTTTCTAGTTTTTGCCGCAGATTCTTGTAAAACTCCACCGTCTTTTGCATATTTGGAGCCTTTGCATGCCCACGCCGTTGAAGAAAGCTCGCGCGAGAAGCATATCCTTTGATGGTCGTATCATAATGTTCGAACCGACTTTTCCACCAGTTCCCCGGCTTACCATCCCAAACTAATTCATCCTGAATATGCGGAGGTTTTAAAGTGAGGAGTTTATTAGTGCGGTCAATTTCAAAACGAAAGTCTCCAAGAAAACTCATTCCCAGCAATCCATCAATTCCTTTAATATGGCTGTTGATAGACGCTTCAACCAGCCGGGTTTCGGCTGAGCCTACCGCAACCATCTCAAGCGCCACCAGCGGCATCCAGTCTTCTCCGCCCGCAGTGTTGAAAGGCAACTCGGCAGAGCCAGAGTATGATGTTATCCCCAGTTTACTGCCAATCTCTTCAGTAAGTGTTATGAGTGAGGCACCGGTATCCAGCATCAATCGGGCCTTGATGCGACCATTGAGAACAGTATCAATGAGAAAGTTACCCCCGCCAACGGGAATAAGAGGAACCTGGACTTCCCCGTTTGAAGAAACCGATCCGGGAAGTTCTATTGCGGCTGAAGATTGTGGAGTCGCCCGATACGCACCTCGAGCCTCACGGTGCTTGCGAACCCCTTGCTCACTATTGCGGTACTGCTTGGGAATCCTGGAGATGTCATCGGTGAAATGGATAGCGCCTTTGTCATCCCGGTAAGAGAAAATACCTGCGAGACTGCCCTGTACGACACAAAATATTATAAAAAGAACCAGCGCGAACTGGACAACAAGTTTACAGAAAAATCTATTCAAT
The DNA here is from genome assembly GCA_029261435.1 of Nitrospinaceae bacterium. Classification (GTDB taxonomy): domain Bacteria; phylum Nitrospinota; class Nitrospinia; order Nitrospinales; family VA-1; genus LS-NOB. Next base: position 1,008 of record JAJDBI010000252.1, on the reverse strand, counting down.
TTCGATCGGGCTGACATAGACTTCGCGAGGCCTGACTCCGTCGGACGGACCCACCACCCCTTCTCGCTCCATGGTTTCGATGATTCGTGCAGCCCTATTATAGCCTATTCTCAAACGCCGTTGGATATAAGAAATCGAAGCCTGCCTGTCTTTGGCAACAATGGCAAGGGCTTCATCATATTTTTCATCAAACGGTTCTTCCTCTTCTCCGCCACTCTTCTCGTCTTCCACAACTGAATCGAAAATATCTTCCTGATAATGTGGTTTCGCCTGTTTCTTGATGTAGTCCACAATGCGCTGAATCTCCTCATCGCTGACCATAACACCATGCAGTCGATTAAGTTTGGAAGTTCCCGGCGGCAGGAACAACATATCGCCTTTACCAAGGAGTTTGTCAGCACCCATGGCATCCAGAATGGTTCTGGAGTCCACTCTCGAAGTGACTTTATAAGACATACGTGTGGGGAAATTTGCCTTGATGATTCCCGTCAAAACATCTACGGAAGGACGTTGAGTCGCAACGATCAAATGAATTCCTGCCGCTCGTGCCATTTGCGCCAACCGGGTTAACGAGTCTTCCACACCTTTGGATGCAACCATCATAAGGTCGGCCAATTCATCAATCAGGATGACGACATAAGGAAGCTTGGCGGGGGGTTCCGGCATCATGTCCTCATCTTCATCCTCATCTTCAGCATTTTCGGGCTTGATCTCTTTATTGGCTTTTTCTCTTTTCTTAAGCTCCAGATCATATTCTTTCTGGAGTTTCTCAGCATGCTCGTTAAAACCATTGATATTACGCACTCCACATTCGGCCATCATCTTGTAGCGCGATTCCATTTCGTTGACCGCCCACTGCAGCGCAGCCGCAGCTTTTTTAGGATTGGTCACCACCGGAGAAATTAGATGCGGAATGCCATCGTAAATCGACAACTCCAGCATTTTGGGGTCAATCATGATCATTTTGACTTCATCTGGAGTCGCATTTAAAAGGATACTGCAAATCAT
>JAJDBI010000251.1 GCA_029261435.1 Nitrospinaceae bacterium | reverse complement strand
CGGTTTCTTATAATCTGTGTTGCATCATTTCCAATTATCAGAGTTGTCAGCATATCGAATTGCATCGAAAACAACTCTTCAAAAAAAACAATGCTGCTTTTTTCGTTTGGACGGTAAGCGTTCGATACCAAACCACAGGGTGTTTTAGGGGAACGATGAGGCCTGAATTTATTCAGCACCTCATAAATAAATTCTTTTCTTTTAGAACTTTGGACATTATAGAGGACAGAAACAAAGCCTCCTGTGCCAGCAGACTCGGCTCGCTTTAAAATGGTTTCTCTTGGAACCAGCAGGTCAGAAAGAGACAAGGTCAAAAAATCATGGGACAATGGTGCTCCCAATATTGCGGCGCAAGCATTCGCTGCGGTTATCCCCGGGATAATTTCATATTCAATTTCAAGGTCGGTCTCCCCAAGCCGTTCTATCGCAAGTCCTCCCAGACCATACACACCTATATCGCCGCTGGAAATAAGGCTGACATTGTTTCCTTCCCGGGCTTTTTGAATTGCCATATCTACTCTTTCAATTTCTCCTCCCCATGGAGTGGCAATTTTTTCTTTTCCCTGGGTCAGAGGGCTGATCAAATCAAGGTATAGCTTATGGCCAATTACTATGGAACATTTTTTTAAAGCTTCTGATGCACGTGGGGGAATCATATCCAGGGCTCCAGGCCCGATAGAAACTAAATAAAGTTTGCCCATCATTGTGACCTTCGATCCATGAGTGTGGATTCTTGAACGAGAGCCACGGCGCAACCATTGGCCGTGGTCTTGGGAACAATTAATTTTCCATAATGGGAAGCCATCAATGCCGTAGGCTCACAAACACCCGGAACACCAATGTTTTCTTCAACGAAGTCTGATGAAGAAACTTGAATTTTAGAGGCATTGATTTCATTTTTGGAAAATATTAGTAATGGCCAGTGGAACTCTTCTGCCAGCTCTAAAATGCAGGGTTCTTTTGCTTTTAAATCAATTGTAGTGATGGCTCTGATTCTATCTGGAGTAACCCTGGAAATTTTAAAAATTTTTAAAACCAGTTCTTTTAAAGACGCATATTCTGCATTTTTTTTGCTACCCACGCCGAGGATATAGTCCTTCATGGATTCAGTCCCCGTAGTGATAATAGGAACACAGCCTGTCTTGTTTGCCACTTCATAGGCCAACTCATTTGCGCCGCCTTCATGACCACCTAAAAGTGATATTGCATGACGCCCAAACTCATCACAAACGACAACCCCTGGCCCGGTACGTTTATCGGGAATCATTGTGCTCAATGAACGCACCACAATTCCTGCAGCCATGATGCAGACAAAGCCTTCAAATTCCTGGAAGTTATCATTCAGCCAGTCTTTGAACCTGCCTTTGTAGCAGTTTTCACCCTGTAAGATATCGCAGGACTCTGGTGCCCAAAGTTTCCAGGAAGGGCATGTCTGATGAAGCTTTCTGGCAATCTCCATTCCTTCTGGACGAATAACAACTATTGCGACTTTGCTAGGCACTGACATTCTTTTTTCGAAAGAGATGTGAATATTCCTTTGAATATAAACGCGAATCTTCAAAGTCCTTTGTGTCGAAGACCTGACCCACTAAAATCAGAGCTGTTAAACGAATTCCTTCTTTCTCTACCTTCTCAGAAATGGTCTCAAGGTTGCCTCTAATAATTTTTTCGTCTTTCCAGCTGGCTTTGTAAACCACGATCACCGGAGTTTCTGAAGGATAATGGACGGATAACTTCTTGACGACGTCTTTGATTTTGTGAATGGATAAAAATAAACACAAAGTGCATTTATGTGAGGCTAGTTTTTCCAGATCTTCATCTGGAGGAACCTGGGTTCTCCCGCTGATTCTGGAAAGAATGACAGTTTGTGAGATTTCTGGAAGCGTCAATTCACTTTTCAGAGCAGCGGCACTGGCTGCAAACGAGGAGACACCGGGAATCACTTCATATTGGATGTTAAGGTTATCTAGTGCCCGCATTTGTTCTGCAATGGCTCCATAAAGGGATAAGTCCCCGCTTTGTAACCGGGCAACATCCTTTTCTGCAATTTTGGCTTTCTTATAAATATCGACCTGTTCTTCAAGGTTCAGTTTCGAAGTATCATGAATCTGGGTAGATTCAGGAAGGGCCGCTAAAATTTCCGGATTGATCAATGAACCCGCATACATGACGGTGGAACAGGAGTGTAATCGCTTGTGCCCCTTTATGGTCATCAGGTCAACATCGCCGGGCCCGGCCCCTATAAAATAGATCTTCATTGCCCATTCCTTCCTGATAGAGGGGTTTTTCGAATATGCATCACAGATAAATAACCGGGCTTATCATTTTGATCCAACTCCAAAAGGTTGCGGGTGAGGATCTCATCATCCAGCCCGATTCGTTTACCCAGTGAACAATTTTCGAGGATATTCATTTCTCTCAATAGTTCTCGTACCCAGTCAAAGCGATCTCCGATTTTCATCAAAACAATATTTTCGTTTCTACTGATCTGTTCTTGCAGTTCGGCTGGAGTTTCAGGGCAGGGGAGAATCAGGATTTTTTCCTTACCCTGAGCCAGAGGAAAGTCCAATGCCGCTGATAGGGCCTGAAAGGAGCTGATCCCCGGATAGGTGGAGATGGAAATCCCCGGCATCAATTTCTTTAAAGCGTGGATAGTATATGAATAGGTCGAGTAGATATATGGGTCGCCAATGGTGATATAAACAAGGTTCAGGTTTTTGCTCAAATCCGAAATTATTTTTTCTCCAATTTCCTGGTAAATGGTGTTGAGCAGGCTTTCGTCGTTGGACATGGGGTAGTCCAGAAACTCGATTTTATCAGAGGGGACATCAATATCCTTGATGCAAGTCAATGCTACAGAGTCTTTAGCTCCCTTGGCACGGGGGACAAGAACCTTGTCTGCTTTCATTAAAGCGTTGAGGCTTCTAACGGTGATGTATTCCGCCGGCCCAGGTCCGACACCGATTCCGATAAATGTTCCCTGTTTTTCAGTCATTGGTTTCCGCCTGCCCGATTAAGTTTCCTTTAAAATCCGCCAGTAAAACTTCTACTCGCGTTACTTTCCCCAGATATTCAAATATACTTTTTGATATTCTTTCTGCCACGGTCTTAAAAATGAGACCGCCTGATGGATCATTATTGCTGATTTGGATGAGGTGTTCTACTGTTCTAGACTTCTGCAGCTTTGCGACCAAATTATCGGGAGCAATACTTTCCGCAATCTTTAGTACTATTGGAAGAGCGGAAGGAGACTCGTTGGAATGTGTGTTCCAATGTCCATCAATCACTTTTGCCAGTTTTCCGGGATGTCCGGCCAAAACCAGGGTTTCCACCGCATTTTCCTTCCGACTCATGCCACATTTCAAGTGATCCAGAGCGAACCCAATAAAATTTGAAACCATACATATCTGCTTCAGAGGAACTCCTTTTTGCTGATGAAAAAAATTCTGCCCCCAACGTCCCGG
>JAJDBI010000250.1 GCA_029261435.1 Nitrospinaceae bacterium | reverse complement strand
ACCACCCTGCCCTTCGAACAGATTGGCGCGCCTTTCATCGACCCACATAAACTGGCGGCACGAATGGAGAAAGACTCGAAACTCCTGCCGGGAGTATTTTTCCGTCCACAATACTTCCAGCCCAAGTTTCAGAAACATGCCGGAGAAATTTGCGCCGGACTCCAGTTTCATGTCACCGACCGGGATAAGTTCAAGCCTCTGCTCACAACCCTGGCACTACTCCGAGCCATTGCCGAACTTTATTCCGACCAATTGCAATGGAGAACAGAACCCTATGAGTTCGTCAGCGACCGGCTGGCCATCGACCTGCTTTATGGCAACCCTGAATTGCGGGAAACTGTTTTCAAAGATGATTTCTCTTTAACCGCACTCGAAGAAAGCTGGCAAGATGAGCTGGAAGGTTTTTCCAAAATCCGGAGAAATCATCTTATTTATTAAACACAAGACCTCTGAACCCATTTAACTTGTAACTAAGGTGGATAAAGCTGAGTAAATAAGTACCATCCCCTGAAGAAAAGCTGACCTTCGATCTGACTTAACCATTCCCCCACAAGTATTTTCATACAATTCCTCAAAAGGCTCGAAACATCCCTTTTCAAGTGAAAAAAGCTATATTTTGTCCCGCAAAATGAGAAAATATGAGACAATAGGGTGCTTGGAAAATTTAATTTAAAGTGTCCTGTCAAAACCCGCCGGCCTACGCCGCCACATCCTTTTGATAAAAAAGGACTTACTAGGTTTTCAAGCGTCTTTTTTCTACCTGTTATTTATTTACTGCGAAGTATTGACAAAACCCGTGTGGGTCCCTATATTTTCTACCTTGTTTAATGGAATAAATTCATGACTTTAAAGGAAAAACTCCTTGCTGATATGAAGGAGGCTCTTAGAGCAAAAGATTCACTCAGACTCAATACCATCCGTAGCGTAATTTCCGCCATAAAAAATCAGGAAATCGACCTTCGCAAAGAAATAGAGGAAGAAGAAATTCTCTCTCTGGTTACCCGTGAGGTTAAAAAACGAAAAGAAGCATCTGCCCTTTTTAAAGAGGGTGGGCGCAAAGATTTGATGGAAAAGGAAGATCAGGAACTGGTGATCTTGCAGGTTTATTTGCCCGAACAGGTCTCAGAAGAAGTCTTGCGTAAACGAATCCAGGAAGTGATCGCCGAAACCGGAGCCGAAGGGATGAAAGACTTCGGTAAAATCATGAAAGTTCTGGTTCCTGAGTTCAAGGGTAAAGCGGATAACGCTTTGATCAAAGATCTGGCGGGTGAGTTTTTAAATTAATGTCGGGCATTAAACCTGTCATTCCTATAAAGAATTTTAAACAAGGCCTTAATGGCCTGGGTTTTCCCATAAAGATTTTATTTTGAAAATTTCAATTCCAGATCATATCATTGACGAAATTCGCGATCGCACTGACATTGTTACAGTGATTTCGGATCATGTCGTTCTTAAAAAAACCGGCAAAAACTTTAAAGGACTTTGTCCTTTTCATTCCGAAAAAACCCCCTCTTTTTCAGTCAGCCCGGATAAACGTATTTATCACTGCTTCGGTTGCGGAGTCGGCGGCAATGTTTTCAAGTTCCTCATGGAGATTCAGAGCATCTCATTTCCTGAAGTGCTCAAGGTTCTGGCCGAACGAGCAGGCATTCCCCTGCCTCGTAATAATTCAGACCATTCTACCGACCCCGGACACAAGGAACGTGAATCTTTAAGAAAGCTCAATGAAGCCGCGACGCGATATTTTCAATCTCTATTGAAGAATCCCGAAGGCGGACTGAGCGCTAGAGAATATTTAACATCCCGGCATTTTGACGCAGAAACTCTGGAACGATATAGAATCGGTTGGGCGGCCCCGACCTGGAAGGGTCTGCTGACTCATGTTCAGCAAAAAAGTTCTGTCACTCAGGAACAGCTCCTGAAATCCGGTTTGATCATTCAAAAAGAAGAGAGCTCCACGGTTTATGACCGATTTCGGGGTCGGGTGATTTTTCCGATCAAGGACCTTCATTCAAACATCATTGGATTTGGAGGGCGTTCCATTAAAGAGGAAGACCAACCCAAATACCTCAACTCTCCCGAAACGCTTCTGTACCAAAAAAGTGAAACCCTTTTTGGTATGGATCAGGCCAAGCAGGCGATACGCAAAGAAAACCAGGTCATTCTGGTTGAGGGTTATTTTGATCAGATGCGGGCAGTGCAACATGGCGTTGAGTATGTCGTCGCCACATGTGGAACAGCCCTGACCGCGAAACAGGCGAGCATGTTGCGAAACCATGCGGAAACAGCCATTCTGATTTTCGACTCCGATTCTGCTGGCCGGTCAGCGGCTGAAAAGGGATTTGATATTCTGTTAGAACACGGGATGAACGTAAAAATTGTTGTTCTACCCGATGGTCAGGACCCCGACTCGTTCATTCAAGAACAGGGAGCTGAAAGTTTTCTCGAAAAAATTCGCAACGCCAAACCTTTTATGGAATCTTATATTGATGATCTTGTGAAAGAATCGCCCGGTCAGACTCCTGCCGATAAGGTTAAAATGGCAAACCAGATTCTGCCTTTGTTGGTGAAAATCAAGAACACTGTTGAACGGTCTGCCTGGTTGGAAAAATTCACTTCCAAAACAAATATTGACGACCGAACTTTTTTAAAAGAATTGAGCAAGGCCCTGACTCAAAACCAGTCTCGACTGACCGAAACAAAAAGTGAACTGGCTCCTGTTTTAAATCTGGAGAAGCATTTAGTTCACCTGATTCTTTCCGATAAGGAAACGGCGCAAACAATTCTCATGGAAATAGACCCGGAAGATTTTTCAGACCCGGTCTTGAAAAACATCGCCCAAACATGCAGGCAAAAAATTGACAACAATGAAGATCTGAAAATTGACCGACTGCTCGATCAAACCGAGGACCCCGAGACTAGAAATATTTTATCTCGATTGGGACTGGAATCGGTAGAGTTTGAATCACCCGAACGAACCGTGAAGGACTGCATCGGAAAGTTCAAAAATATTCATCTTAAATCAAAAATCAAGGCTCTTAAGTTGCAACGCCTCGATGCCGCCAAAGCAGGACAAGTAGAGCGGTCGCATGAGCTGCAGGCGCAACTTCGTGAAATGCATTTAGCCTTAACTCATTAATATCTAGTAAAAACACCAACGTGTAATTAGGAGAAATCAACCAGATGGCCACAACGGAAAAGCTGACACATGTATCAGAAATCAACAAGCTGATATCACTGGGCAAAGAAAAAGGTTATTTGACCTATGAAGAGGTCAATGATGTTCTACCCTCTAATGTTGTGACCCCGGACCAAATCGACGACCTCATGCATCTTTTTGGTGAAAATGGAATTGACATCGTTGACACCACCGTTAAGGGTGAAAAAATAGCTGCTGAAAAAGGAGCCAACGATAAGGGAGATGGCGATGAAGCCAGCACTCCGGCTTCCAAATCTGATTCTGTTTCCATCGACGATCCT
>JAJDBI010000249.1 GCA_029261435.1 Nitrospinaceae bacterium | reverse complement strand
TCGAATCGGAGATGAAGGAGCCCGTGCTCTAGCCGAATCTCCACGTTTGGCAAATCTTGAATCCCTAAAACTGGGGCAGAATAAAATTGGCACAGAGGGAGCCCGGGCGTTGAATGAGTCTGAAAACCTTAAAAACCTGATCCACCCTATCTTTGGTTTCTACTGATATTTTCATGATGATCTGAGTGCTTCCTTCTAAATTTTGAAACGGTGGATGGGAGTAAATTTTTCTTTATTTATGTTAAAATACTGAAAGTTAGTTCCTTAAATCAATATAACTTCATTTCAAATCAAATATGGTCCAGATACTAGATTTTGAGCGCGAGATTTTTGCTTTGGAGACCCAGATCCATGATTTGGTTTCCATGTCTCATATGTATGACAGTGTTGGCGACATCACTCATGAGATCGCAAAGCTCAAGAAAAAACTGCGCCGAATGAAGCATGACGTGTATTCCAACCTGAAAGGATGGGATAAAACCCTGGTGGCGAGGCATCCTGAAAGGCCTTATACGCTGGATTATTTGAATTTGATTTTTGATGGATTTTTCGAGCTTCACGGCGATCGTCATGGGGGCTATGGTCCTTCCATTGTTGCCGGATTGGCCAGGTTTGCCGGCCGATCTGTGATGGTGGTGGGGCACCAGAAGGGGCGCGATAACAAAGAAAAAATTAAGCGAAATTTTGGCATGTCCCAACCAGCGGGATATAGAAAAGCTCTTCGATTAATGCGAATGGCGGAAAAATTCAACATGCCCGTTATCACCTTTATTGACACACCAGGAGCTTACCCAGGTGTTGATGCTGAAGAAAAGGGTCAGTCCGAAGCGATAGCCACTAATATGTTCAGCATCATCCAATTGAAGGTCCCCATTATCTGTGTCGTGATCGGAGAGGGTGGGTCTGGCGGTGCTTTGGCGATTGGAGTCGGTGATCACATTATGATGTTGGAGCATTCTGTCTATTCTGTGATCTCACCCGAAGGCTGTGCCTCCATTCTTTGGGGGGACAAAGGCAAGACTTCTCAGGCGGCTGATGCTTTGTGCATCACTGCAAATGACCTTTTGAAGTTTAGCGTGATTGATGAAATTGTTCGGGAACCTCTTGGCGGTGCCCACCGGAATCATAAGCAGGCGGCAATACGCTTGAAAAAGGCCCTTAGAAAAAACCTTGAACGGTTGACCCAGATTCCTGTGAGCGATTTGGCCTGTTTAAGAGAAAAGAAATTTCGTGAAATGGGGAAAGTTGTCGAGGAGGGCACTTGAATACGAGAAACCAGGGATAATAAAAGTTTTTTTTGCCTTTTTAAATTACATTGATGATCTAAGTGAGTTTTATTGACAGATATAATCACTGCCCCTACTATGAGTATATGGCTATCTGAATTATTGATATCCTGTTTTTTTTTCATCAACTTGTTAAGTTCGGAGGTTCAAAGGCTTGGGCGCAAAACAGAGGGATTCCAGTCGAGTAGATATAGAGAGCCTGATCAAAGTTGACCCTGGATTAGCTTCGCTCCCTGAGGTTTATTATGAATTCAGACGTGCTGTTCAAGGCCCGGATTTGGACTTTGAGAGGGTGGAGCGAATCATATTAAAAGATACAAGCCTCACAGTTCGGCTTTTGAAAATTGTCAACAGTGCTTTTTATTCTTTCCCATCGAAAATTGAAACCATTTCTCACGCTATTGGTGTGATTGGAACCGAGCAGTTGAGTTACCTTGTACTTTCGACATCGGTAATGGATAAATTTAGAGGCATTCCGGATGATGTTCTGAATATGAACTCGTTTTGGCAGCATAGTATTGCCTGTGGTCTGGTTTCTAAAAAACTGGCTGAATATAAAGGAGAACAAAGCTCAGAAAAATATTTTATATTCGGCATGCTTCACGATATTGGACGTTTGGTCATGTGTATGAATATACCCAAGCGAAACTGTGAAATCTTAATTCGAAGCAACTCTGATAACAGGGCAGTGCACCTGATAGAAGCAGAAGAGTTGGAATTTGATCATGGTCAGCTTGGTGGGGCTCTTTTGCGAAAATGGAACCTGCCTGAAGTCTATCAGGAAGTGGTGGAGTTTCACCACAACCCGAGTCATGCAATCCTCTTTCCTGTTGAAGTGGCTCATTGCCACTTAGCGGATATAATTGCCAATACATTAAAGTTGGGTTGTAGTGGTGAAAGTGAGAATATTCCTGAACTTAATGAGCACGCCTGGGCCATGGCCCGTCCTCCTCAAGAAATAAGCATGGAAGTTATCAATGATGAAGTTGCGGCGATTTTTGAAGACACGGCTGCGGTTTTCCTGCCTCAGTAATATGAAGATTCATTGAGATAAAGCAGGGAATTGTGGTTTATCATCTCCGGCTTAAAGATGAACTTGTTGCCGAAACAGTTGTGCGTATTCTGAGTCGGTGGCGATCAAGGTATCGTGAATTCCAGTCTCAACCAGTGCTCCTCTCTTCATAACCAGAACCCGATCAGCTCCTTCCAGTGTTGATAAGCGATGCGCAATAATTAGAGTCGTTCGCCCTGCCATCAATGTGTCGAGAGCTTGCTTGATGTGGCTCTCGGTTTCAGTGTCTACAGATGAAGTGGCTTCGTCCAGTATCAGGATTGGCGGGTCTTTCAAGAAAGTACGTGCAATGGCGATGCGGTGCTTTTCCCCTCCAGAAAGCTTGACTCCTCGTTCCCCGACCAGAGTGTCGTATCCATCGGGCAGATTCTTTATAAAGGGATCGGCATGAGCCGAGATAGCGGCCGAGATGACCTGGTCCCGATGGGCTCCAATATTTCCGTAGAGAATGTTATCCGCTACTGTGCCATTAAATAGAAACGGGTCTTGCGCGACCAGCCCGATTTGTTCGCGGAGATAGGAAAGTTTCAGGTCTTTAACAGGGTGCCCGTCAATGAGTATGGCTCCTGATTTGACGTCATAAAATCGCATGAGCAGTTTAATCAGAGTGGATTTACCACTCCCGGTATGACCGACAAGAGCCATTTTTTCTCCAGCCGCGATGGTGAAGTCAACTTCTTGAATGGCAGGTTTCTCTGGGATATATGAAAAGTCCACCCTGTCAAATTGAATCGTACCCCTGACATTGGTCGAAGGGAGAATCGCATTCGGTGCTTCTTGCACTTCGGGCACGGTGTCGATGATCTCAAACAAGCGTTCGCCGGAGGCCAGTGCATGTTGAAGCATGTGATTGACGGAATGCAGTTGGTTGATCGGCGTATAAAATAAAGCCAGGTAGCCGACGAAGGCAACCAGAGAGCCAATGGTGATATCCCCTACCTGCACCAACCCTACTCCATACAGGAGGATCAAAACCGTACCGAGAGAACCGAGAAACATCATGGTTGGGGAGTAGAAGGCCCATAACCGCATGACTTCCAACGTTCCATCGCAGTAATCCCGGCTGCGCTTTTCAAATTGATTGATTTCATGAAGTTGGCGATTAAAAGAAAGAGTTTCGCGAATCCCTGAAATAGAATCTTGTAGCTTGGCGTTCATTTTCGCGGCCCGTTTACGCACAACGTGATACTGGTTGTGGGCCTTGGAAGTGTAGACCCAAGCGCCATAGATCAGGAAAGGAATGGGGAACAGGGCCACCACTGCCAGTTTCCAATGCATATAAAAAAGTATAACGGAAATGCCTATCAAGGTCAGAATGGCGGTCACGACCTGTTCTACACCATCAATGAAAATTCGTTCTACATAGTTCACATCATCATTGGCACGGGACATCAACTCGCCAGTAGAATGGTTTTCAAAATAGTTTAAGGACAAATTCTGCAATGCGCGATAAACGTCTGACCTTAAATCGAACACTACATCCTGCTCGACTTTATTGTTGATCATGATGCGCCGATGGTTGGTGAAGTTTCGCGAAAGATAGATGAAGGCTAAACCGACTATGGGTCCATATATCCATAAGGATTCCTTGCCATCTACCAGACTGTCGACAATCACTTTGATCAGCCAGGGTGGAACAAGATCCAGAAGTGTGGTGGCAATGGCTAAAAACAGGGTCGTCGCCACACCTTTTTGATATGGTTTCAAATAACTCAATACTCGTGAAAGGGATTTCATATTTTCAAGGATGGGCCTGTTATAATTAAAAAAAGCCTCTAAAACTGCCAAAGTGTTGGCTGATTAGAGGTGTCCTTACAATTATAATGGCAACCTGCATAATACGAAAAGGTTTTTGGAAGAAAACCTGAAACCTTAATTTTAACTTTGGCGGAAGATATGGAATACAGAAAACTGGGAAGCAGTGATCTTGAAGTGTCAGTAATTGGTTATGGTGCCTGGGGAATAGGCGGGGCACCCTTCTGGAGCAATGAAGGAGATGGGAAATCAAGGGATTCCATTAAAAAAGCGTATGATCTGGGGATTAATTTTTTTGATACAGCTCCGGTTTATGGTTTTGGTCATTCTGAGGAACTGATTGGCAAAGCCTTGAAACCGTTTCGGGACAAAGTGATCATTGCTACAAAATGTGGACTGCGGTGGGACAAAAGATCTTTAAGCGCGCTTCGAAAGGACGCCAGCAGAAGCTCGATTCTGGAAGAGATTGACCAGAGTTTGAAACGCCTGGATACTGACATGATCGACCTTTATCAGGTTCATTGGCCTGATGTAGAAACAGATCAAAAAGAGACTATGGAAACGCTGTTGGAGATTCAGGAAAAAGGCAAGATCCGTCATATCGGGGTCAGTAATTATTCAGCAGAACAGATTAAAGATTGTCTTCAATACGGCAAAATTGTTTCACTGCAACCGGAGTTCAGTCTGCTGGCGCGGGATATTCAGAAGGATACAATTCCACTCTGTCTGGAAAATGATATCGGCATCATCGCGTACAGTCCTTTATCGTCAGGAGTTCTAACTGGCAAGTACGATAAGAATACCAGGTTTGAAGACTGGAGGAGTAAGGGAATCATTGGTACTTTTACCGGCGAAGGTTTTGTTGATAATATTGAAAAGGTGGACCGGCTTAAAGAAATTGCCAGTGCAGAGGGAAAAACCTGTGGTCAAACGGCAATCAACTGGGTCTTGAGGCAGGACGGGCTCACAACGGCTCTGGTGGGTGTGAAAAATTCTGGACAGGTTAAAGAAAACCTGAAAGCGGTGGGCTGGGAACCGTCTCCCGAGAACTGCGACAATATAGAAAAGATTTTTGGGCCAGCTTGATGTTTAGACTATGGCTGTCGGATCGCTTGGTGGGGAGTGAAAAATCTACTAAAGCCAGCATTCGGCCAATAGTGAGCGCTATCATTGCACGCGATATTTTTTTTCTATGTTTCAGCTTAAAGGAGGTTGATGTGGTCTTGTATCGAGTGGATCAAGGTCTCAATTTATTCAATCCAATTCAAATTCCCACATTAAGTATCCCACCGCTCGGTAATCGTCTGAAGACTGGGTAGTTCCAATCGGGGTAGCTATGCCTATTTCCCATTCTCTTGATAATTTATAAATAACACCGGGTGTAACAAATATTTCGTTTTCGTCGCCACCATCCCATTTGTTGTTGCGTCCATTAATTTCCAAAGTTGCACGCCAGGGACCAAAGGGAAAAAAGGCTCCGACGTTCCAGATGATACTTTCAGTTGCAGGTTCAGAACCTTCTGGAACATTTCTAATCTGGTCCGTCCAGTTATAACCTAACTCGACAAAAATCTGGCTTTGGTTCAAGTTGGGAAAATCCCGTGCCAAAACGGCAAAGGGTTGTACTTCCAGAAAACCTTCTGTAAGCCCTCTATCGACGGGTCCCGCAGGAAGTTCAATCAAACTTCCAAAAGAAAAGTGTGTGTTGCCATCCCCCAGGCCCATCCAACTGTATTGAGCCCCCACCTCGATGTTCCCAGGGCCAGAAAGTGCAGGTCCGCTTTCAGGGTTCTGGTACAACAGCCCGTCCCATTCGAAAATAATTTGAAAAGCGTCTGTAACTCCATATTCAACTTCGAATAAAGTTCTCGCCTTTTTGCCATTTCCATTTTTGCTGAAGGATGGGAACAAAGTGAATTGAATTTCGTCTTCTTCTTGCGGATAGACTAAATTCGATTGAAACATTTCCTGGATGGGTTGTGGAACTATTTTTTGTTTTTCCGGTTCGGCAAATGCAGTCAAAGGAACTATCAGGAAGAAAACAATCGAAATTACAAATATGGTCAGAGGGAATTGGTAGCGAAACATAAAAAAAATATTTACTGGTTTAATTAATAGCATCAATTCTATGCCACAGGTTCTATATGAATCCGTTTATGAAAATCCCATGGAAATTACTCTTAGATTTTTATGCAGGTGTAATAATATCAAAAATTTGATTAACTGCAATTCTACTTTGAGTCGTTTACAGACATGTCTCTGGAAGAGTGGCCGTGAAGGAATCGAACCTTCAACCTACTGATTAAGAGTCCGTGGGTGGTTATTCGAATGCTAATATTTTGTGTGTTGGAGACATTTCCTGCTGGTTTTCAGCTTCAACCATATTCCTCAGTTCATTAGAACTTCTCTGGACTTTTTCGATTAAAACACTCGTGGCGGTGGATTGGGGTTCAAGTTGATCCAGGGCTCGGTTCATGTCTTGAATTCTTTCGCTAACGCTTGATTCAGAAACCCCACTCAACTTCACATCAAGGGCAGTAATTTCTTCATGCAGTTTTTTTTCGAGCATAAGGAGAGTGTGGCTAACCTGGCTCTGCAGAAGAGTGACGTGCGATTCAAGGTTTCGGTGTTGAGCTCTTTGCAGAGTCTGGTTGGTGTAAAAGAAGCCGAATAGCAAAACAGCGAGACCAGTATAGAAAAGAATCTTTAGGGTGGTGGTATCGCTTTCTCTTTTTCGCAGGCTTGCTCGGATAGACTCCAATTCTGATGCAATACTTTCGGGTTTCTGTTCCAGAGATTCGTCTTTGTTTTTTTCGTTTTCCATGTTTTAAGTCCGATTGCTGATTAGAGTGTTGCTGTTATTTTTTTAAGGAATATCACCTTCCTACATACTCCAAGTATAACCGAATGAGCGGGTTACCATAAAATAATGTGATCAGGGTGCCTGCCGCGAGAAAAGGGCCAAATGGGATCAGGCTTTTTCTTGATTTCTTTTGTATGGCGATCTGGAACAGTCCGACTATGGATCCTAGAAACGCTCCGATAAAAATCACCAACAGCACTTTCTGCCAGCCTAACAAAGCTCCGGCCGCCGCTATATATTTTATGTCGCCTCCCCCCATCCCTCCATTACTGAGTACAGCTAGCAGATAAAATAACCCACCCCCTAGAAAAAAACCAAGTAGGGAGTCTGCGTAGCCAATCGTATAGCTTCCCACGGCAAGTCCCAGTACAATGCCCGGTAGGGTGATCACATCGGGAATGATCTGGTGCTCGATGTCGATTGCTGTGATGATGACCAGCGTGGGAGCCACAACAGCATAAACCAGAAAGTCAAACGTCGGCCCGAACTTGAAGAATCCTGCCAGCATGAGAAGTGCGGTCACCAACTCTATGGCCGGGTAAATCGGAGAAATACGTGTGGCGCAGTCCCGACATTTCCCTCCGAGAACAATATAGCTGATGAGTGGAATGTTATCCAGCGGGCGAACTGCCGATGAACAACCTGGACAATGCGATCCAGGAAAAGCCACAGATTCTTTACGAGGTAAACGGTAAATACAGACGTTTGCAAAACTCCCAATTGCCAGCCCGAAGCAAAATATGGCACCGACTAAAAGAGGGTAAGGAATTGCTTGAATAGACTCCATTCTGAATTAATCCTGGTCAATGGGTGATGTGGCAAATTCTGTTTCCCAGACTCTTAGCCTAAAATTTGAAATAGTTCTGCCCTTGTATGCAATTTGATGAGCCATTGCTATTCGCCTCCACGGCTAGTGGTTTTTAGAGTCTCGTAAATAATATCGGAGGAAAATCCTCTTCGCTGAAGATATTGAGCCAGCCTGCGTGTCTTTTTTTCGGGCTCCAGTCCATGAAGGGATGACAGTTTTTTATTGGCGCAGGCCAATGCAAGGTCTTGTTCGGGATGAGAATCATAAAGAGTGGTCAAAGCGGTTTCAATGATAGAGGAAGAAACACCTTTTGCCGAAAGCTCATGTTGTAAACGTTTTTTACCAAATCGTTTTACTTCAACACGCCACCGGCCCCATTCCATCGCAAATCGCTGATCGTTGATGTAGTTCAGCTTTTCAAGTTCCTGAAGTGTGTCCTGAACGACAGAAGGAGTGTGCCCTTTTTTTTCCAGATGCTGGGCAACCTCCTTCTTACTTCGATCCCGATAAGAGAGGTATTTGAATGCCTGGGATTTAGCGGTTTTGAGGACTTCTTGATCCGGCATCGGACTCTATTTTAAGTTCAGGAATTTTTTGCGGCTTTTTTCTCTTTGGCTGAGGGTTCTTCTTTACTTTCCTCTGGCGCTGGCTCGGATGGGGTCAGTCCAAGAGTTTCTCGCAGGCGTGTTTCAATTTCTGCCGCCATTTCGGAGTTTTCGGTCAAAAAGTTCTTTGAGTTTTCACGACCTTGACCAATCCGGGTCTCGTTATAAGAGAACCATGTTCCGCTTTTGGAGATGATATCGTGGGCCACACCGAGATCGAGCAGATCACCGACTTTTGAGATGCCTTTGCCATAGATAATGTCAAACTCTACCTGACGAAAGGGTGGGGCTACTTTATTTTTTACCACCTTGACTCGGGTGCGGTTACCGATGACGTTTTCGCCATCCTTCAAGGCCGCGATACGACGAATATCCATGCGGACGGAAGAATAAAACTTGAGTGCGTTACCGCCAGTCGTTGTTTCTGGGTTGCCAAACATCACTCCAATTTTCATACGTATCTGGTTGATGAATATCAGGCTGGTTTTGGATTTGTTAACCACACCGGCCAGTTTGCGCATGGCCTGAGACATCAACCGAGCTTGCAGTCCCATATGAGAATCGCCCATATCTCCATCGAGCTCTGACTTGGGGACGAGGGCTGCTACTGAGTCAACGACGATGACATCGATTGCACCACTACGAACGAGAACTTCTACAATTTCCAGAGCTTGTTCACCGGTATCGGGCTGTGAGAGAAGCAGATCATCCAGATTGACACCAAGGTTGGAAGCATATTCCGGGTCCAGAGCGTGCTCTGCATCAATGAAAGCGGCGACGCCTCCGTCCTTTTGTGCCTCCGCAATGATATGGAGTGTTAAGCTGGTTTTTCCTGAACCTTCCGGGCCGTAGATTTCAATCACTCTGCCTCTGGGAACTCCCCCCACACCCAAAGCGTGATCCAGAGAAATGGAACCGGTGGGAATGACTTGGATTCCTTTCAGGCTTTCGGCTTTGCCCAGTTTCATTATGGAGCCTTTGCCGAATTGTTTCTCAATTTGAGTGAATGCCAGTTCCAGTGCTTTATCTCTATCGTCCGCGCCCATCATGTCTCCTTGTCATTTTCAGTTTACAAACCGGGGGCATTATACCTTTATCCGGGGTGGGGGGATCAATTATATAAAATTATTTTTTTGGGTGCCTGTTTAATAGAATGCGGCTTGATTTATAAGTTTCTATTTTCAATGACTTATAGTCTGTCGCAACAAATATCCATGAGACTCTATCTTTAAAACTTACCCAGCGAGGGACACCTGAAATATGAGCCCTTTGAGCTTTTTCTCCGAGGTTTTTTTAGTGTTGTCGACCCTGATGTTAATAGGTTTGCTTGCTATGATCGTGGTCTTCGATAAAAAAATGTAGGGATTGGTAGATATGATGGTGGTGCAATAACTGATGTCTGACAGACGACTTCTACACCTTAAAGTGGGCTGAAGATGATTTGAGGATTTATCCGGGGGATGTCTTAACATGCAGGCATCCCCATTTTTCTTGTACTGGAAACCAAAATGAAAAAGCCATCGAAAACATTGGTCCGAAGAACAGTAGGAATATGAAAAATATTAAGCCATGAAGGAATTGCATCCTATGGGTGATACCTTCAGCTACAAACTAAGAGTAGGGAATTAAACTTGATCGGGAGGTTGTGAAGGGAGATTCAGGATTTGACGGTAAATTTGCTTTCCAGTGAGCGGCCAAAGCCTAAAATGCTGGCACGGAAGCTGCGGTTTTTAATACGCTCGTATTTTTTTAGAATCAGGCGTTTCATCACTTCTTTGCATTGGTCAGGGGTGATTTCTCCCATTTCCAGCTTTTTTTTAAGGAAAGTGATATTTCTGGCCTCTAAAAGGGAACGTAAACCGCTTCTCATGGCATTGTCCTTATTCATACAGGGTCTTTTGTGATTGAATTATAAAAGCTTACCAGTTTTGGTGGGTTATGTAAAGCATTGATTTCTATTGTATTATTGACCAATTGTGGAGGCCGGGGGATTGCGGAAGAGTTGGTTCCATAATCTGACTCTGAGTAGAGCGTCCTAAAATCTGCTATTCTTTCAAGTGATGAGCCTCAACAGTCGATGATGAACTATGGGATTATTACAAAAACAAGCTTATTTATATGTTCTGCTATTTTTCGGATTTTTAGTCTCAGGGTGTGGAGAAGACCCGGAGGCCGAGAAGGCGTTGGAAATTATTGAAGGACCCCCTCAAATAACCATCACTCTGCATTCTCAGTTGGATCTGGATTTCTCTCTGGACCCGGACTCTCAACTGGAAGTTTCCCAGGCTGATACGGATGAACTCGAGCATTCAGGAAATAAATTTATTGCAGGGGTTTACGCCAAGCTGAAAAGGAGTGCGATGTTGCGGTCTCAATCAGGTAAGCAACCGGCATTTAAGGCGGATACTGAGTATCAGGCCCTTCAAAGATATGAGAATATTGATCCGGGACGCTATGCGATCACCATTGAGAAGAGTCCACAAAAGCCACCGGTAAGAAAAACGGTTGATGTGCAGGACAAACCTTTGATTTTTGCTGGAAGAGGCTACAACATTTCTGCTTTCGAAAAAGAAAACAAACCTGCGATTGACGTAGACTATGCCACGCATCTTGTGGCTGTTCCCCCTGTGCCAACGGGTAGTCATCTCAGGGAGCGGTTGGACCCTGAAGGGGAGTATTCCAGGGACACAAAGTTTCTGGTTTACAATGCCACACGTTCTGCTTTTGGGGAGTTCCCACCACCTCTTGTGGAAAATAAACCCGAGCTTTCAAGAAAGGCGGACTCTATCATCCCGGCGGAAAGAAATCCGGATTCTGTTCTATTATTCCCACGTGGGGAAGAAAGTATGTTGGTGTTGAGGAAGGCGGACAAACAGTTTGATCTTCTGGCAGGAAATGAGTCGCTGAACAGGAAACAGTACAATGCTTCTAAGGTTCCCCCCGGAACCAGTAAAAAAATACCCAATACCCCACAATAAATAGTGCGATAATTATTTTACGAACGAGACTGATTTGGGAACTGCTTGCATTTTCGGAGGGTTGCTGATCTCTTGCTTTTTCCTGATCCGGTTCCATGGTCTGGCCTGTGAATTTTTAAAAGATCCCACTACAATTTTAAGGATATAGTGTCACTCGTCAAGACTGCGTTAAGGATTTTTTGTTTTCGCACAACGAAATCCGAAGCTGTTGTTCTTCACTTCAGGAGTGAAAAAACTTCGGTTGAAGGTCGGAGCACTCAATCCACAACCATAAGATAGGCAGTCGAACCAGGACCCGCCTTTCAGCACTCTTTTGTCCTCACCATATTCCGCCCGCGTGACGGGGTTTCCAGGATGCGGTAAATAATAGCTGTCCACCCATTCCCATACGTTTCCAGAAATATCATTGAGTCCGTAGGGACTGCGCCCCTGGGGGTATGAGCCAACAGGCTCTGTTCCGGTGGAGTTTTTATAGGGATTATTGGATTTGTCCAATGACCACTCATTTCCCCAGGGATAAATGAGGCCTTCTTCACCTCGTGCCGCTTTTTCCCACTCTTGTTCAGTAGGCAGACGTTTGCCAGCCCAGGAGCAGTAATCATTTGCATCAAACCAACTGACATACACAACGGGATGACTTTCCTTGCCTTTGGGAAGGTTTCCCTCCGGCCAGTGAAAAGGATGTGTTCTCTGGGTGGCGTCTACAAAAATTTTATAGTCTGTATTGGTGACTTCGTTCAGATCAATATAGAATGCATCGGTTGCAGAAACATGTTCGGGGGCTTCATCATCCCAGCGTTCGTTCGACCCCATGATGAATTCTCCAGCAGGAACATGGGCCATAGACGCTTTCCCCTTTTTCATGTCTTTTCCTTTAGCTTGCGAAACTGGAACGGCTTGAATGAGGGATTTCAATAAAAGGCCGTTGCCGGCGACGAGACCCGTTGGCGTTGAAAAAGGGGATGAAGCAATTTTCTCTGAGGTCCCTGTGTGACAGGCTTTGCACTCGGGTTGAGTGTACTTGTCTTTCTTCGCCTTTTGGATGTGCTCTGCCTGATGGCAGGTGGTGCTACATTCTTTTTGCAGCGGACCCATTTTTTCATAGGCATTTGCGGGTTTCTCAAAACCAAAGGCCAGAATGAAAATGAGAAAATAAATTGATCTTGGAATGTATCTGGAATTGACTCTCATACTCCATATTTATAGGATGATTCTTTGCGAGTCAAAAAAAATATTGTTGACTGAAATTGTTAGGGTACTGGTGTTATGAAAAATCCTACTTGGAGATTGCTTGAAGATGGTACCGGCGATGGAAGATTGAACATGGCGATTGACAGGGCAATTCTCACTGCCTGCGACAGAGGGCAGGCTCCGGCCACTTTGAGACTGTATGGTTGGGATAAACCGACCCTTTCTATTGGTTATTCACAGAATGAATTGAAAGATGTGAATAGTGAGCAGTGTGAACAAAGAAATATTCCTATCGTCCGAAGGTTTACAGGCGGGAGAGCCCTTTTGCATCAGCATGAATTCACCTACAGTCTCGTTGCCCCCATCCCTCATCCCGGAATTCCTGGAAACCTGGCAGGGGCATTTTGTGCTGTGTCAAAAGCGGTTATTCTTTCTCTTGAAAAAGCGGGTGTTGCTAATCCCGAAATGGTCGGAAAAGAAAAAAGGACTCCGGGCATGAATCGGAAACGTTCCCCTGCCTGCTTCTCGGCATCTAACCACTGGGAAATCAGTGTGAAAGGAAAGAAGCTGGCTGGTAGTGCTCAGCGTCGATTAAACGGAGCTTTTTTACAGCATGGCTCTATCTTGTTGGATAAAGATTATGAACTGGCTCATAGCCTGTTTCGCTATTCTTCGGAGTCTGAAAAAAAAAGAGGCCTTAAAGAATTGATTTCGAACACATTAACCTTGAGTGAGATTTTGCCGGTTAATTTGAGTTGGGAAGACTTGACCCATTATTTTGTAGAAGGGTTTCAAGAAACATTTTCAGCTGCATGGAAACCGGGGTCTTTGAGTCCCTTGGAAAAGGAGCTGGTGAATCATTATTTAGAAGAGAGTTAATAGTTGTCATCAAGAAGTAAATGGGTCTCTTTTTTTCGGGGAATTGATTGTTACCCTGCTGTGGATTGTTTATAATGCCGATTCTTTTATTTCCATTAGAGGTTACGGGGTGCAGGTAAAGTTTTGGGGGGTTAGAGGAAGTATTCCTTCAGGTGGCCCGGAAACAGCGGGTGTCGGGGGTAATACGACTTGTGTTGAAATCCGTTGCGGTGATGAGTTGATCATCATTGATACGGGGACAGGTGTTCGATACCTGGGGATGTCTCTTATGAAAGAGATGCCTGTAAAAGGGACAATTTTGTTCAGCCATGTGCATTGGGATCATATACAAGGCTTTCCTTTTTTCGCACCCTTTTTTGTTCCCGGCAATGAGTTTCGGATTTATGGCGGAACCAGTTTGCCGACGACAGTTGAAGACGTATTGAATCAGCAAATGACACCTCCTTGTTTTCCGGTCAAAACCGATTTGTTTGGTGCTAACATCACCTATCACGATGTTAAGCCTGGAGAAATCATTGAAGGGAACAATTATAAAGTAACTTTGGCACCTTTATTTCATCCAAATGGGTGTTATGCTTATCGGATTGAGCACGAAGGAAAAGCCTTGGTGTTTTCCACCGATTGCGAGCATTATGAGGACAGGCCGAATAAAAACCTGATTGAACTTTGTCAAGGTGCGGATGCTCTGATTTATGACGCTCAGTATACAGAAGATGAATATTATGGTCTCAACGGCCAGTTTTCCCGTAAAGGTTGGGGACATAGCACGATGCGGGAGGGGGTCAAAGTTGCTGAAGCGGCGAATGTGAAAAAACTGATTTTGTTTCATCACGATCCCTCACACGATGATAATTTTATCAAGCAAATTGAAGCGGAATCCCGCCAACTTTTTCCACAAAGCATAGCCGCCTATGAAGGCTTGCAAATTGACTTATCTCAGAACGCACTACCAAAATCACTTTTTGATTAAGGTTATGATACGAGCTTTGCTCGTACTGACCCTTCTCAATGGGTGCGGTGGCTCCAAACCCCATGTCGCGGATAACCCCGCCAGCCAACGTTTTCGCGATGTCACTGGAAAATGGTTGCTGCCGAATAACTTCTCTCCCAAACAGTCCGTATTTCTCCATGCAGATCAGGGCCCATTTCAGGATTTGATGATTCTCAATGAAGCAAAATCAGGGAAACCGCAGTTGCAGTCCTTTATCAATATGGATGGAAATAAGTTTCTACAGAGAAATATGGGGCAGTGGATGAAGGAGTTGGATGATCCCATTCTTTCGTTTGCGGCAACAGACTTTAACCGGGACGGGGGCGATGATCTTGCTCTGATCCTGCAAGTTTCGGGAAATGTGTCCACGCAAATACTTTTTAATAATAAGAAAGGTTATTTTTACGCAAAAGACAAGACAGGTTCTTACCCCCTGAGAGTTGGAATAAACCGGGTCATGACTACCGATTTGGATCAGGATGGAGACATGGACCTTTTTTACTTTGGGCAAAAGGTTATGAATGCGGATGGGAATCCCGCTGGTCATCAAGCCCGCTTGCTCATCAATCAAGGTGAGGGAAAGTTTGAGGACTTGACAGTCCTGCTTATGCCTCGTCTTCCTGGTGGAATCCAGGACGTTTCATTTGCTGATTATGATGGTGATGGAGTGGTGGACATTTTTTTGGTTTATAGGAATGGTCAAAATCGTCTTTTGATCAATAACGGTGTGGGGAAATTTGCGGACCGTACCAAAACCTACCTCCCTCGCATAATTGATGACAGTGAACATGCCGACTGGGCTGATTTTGATGGGGATGGAGATAATGATCTTCTAGTGGTCAACCGGTCGATCAGCACGCATTACAGGGCTTTCCCCGGAGAGACTTCATACTTCCTTGAGAATACAGGAGGTGGGAATTTTAAAAAACGTTCGCATAAAATGCTTCCGCCCTTTCCTTCCTACAAGGTTTATCTGTTGGATGCGAATGGGAATACTAAACCTGATGCCTTGATCTTGACCTCAAAAGGAGTTTATTATTTACAGGGTAGAGGTCGATGGGAGTTTTCTGATGAAACCAAAAGACGCCTTCCGCGCTTCCGGTTTTTCCGCGAGGTGGCTTTTGCTGATGTAAATCAGGATGGATTCCTGGATCTTTTTGCTCTATCACCAACTCCGGACAGAAGTCGGATTTGGTTGAACCGTTTCGATTAAGGAAAACACGATGTCAAAATTCAGGAAAATGACTTTTCTTAAAGTGCTTACTACCATTGCCTGGGCGGATGGTGAGGTTTCGCAATCTGAAATTAATATTTTCAAAACATTTTATAGAAAGTTTGATCTTGAAAAGCATGAAATGGATGAGTTAAAGCCCTATCTTTTATCTCCTATTGCAAAAAAAGAAAAAGATGAACTCTATCGTCAGATGATAGCGGAGCTATCTTCCCCGAAGGAGAAACAAGAGATCATGAGTGCATTGGAGGCTATGGTCGAAGCGCATAAAAGAATGAAAAGTGATGAAAGGGAACTGGTTGATCAGTTTTCTGAATGGCTGGAAAAAACCTCTCACACAAAAAGGTCTTTAGGGCGAATCAAGAACCTATTGCAAAGAACTATTTTTAAGAATGCGCGGGATCTGAACCCGGATATGGAAAAATATTTTAAACGCCTTGTGCTGAATATAATTGAATTGAAGAGTAAGCACTCAAAAATCACCACCAATATACCGGAGGAGAGGCTCTATTTCATTTGCCTTGCAGGTACGCTGATGGCGTCGGTCGCTCATGTGGATGAACATTTTGACCCGGCAGAGAAAAAGGCTTTAAAGCGATGCCTGACCGATCAATTTTCTTTAAAAGGAAAAGAATTGACGCTATTGTTTGAAGTTGTGGAGGAACAGGCGCGTCAGGATTTTGATTTTCATGAAGTGACTACA
>JAJDBI010000248.1 GCA_029261435.1 Nitrospinaceae bacterium | reverse complement strand
TTCTGGCAAACGGAAATATCTATTCAGGGCTCTGGGAAAATGGTGGACTGGTTTCCTGATCTACGCCTTCGAAGGATTCAGAATCACAAACTTTGCAAGCAAGGAGGGTTCCTAACTTTTCCTTTCTACCTTTTTCATGATTCACCCAATGGCGGATAACCATCGGCGGGCGATGCCGGACATGCTGATTGTGGCTGCATTCCAATTCTGCCACCCAGAAACTTTCTTCATCTTGGTGAAACCCTATAATTCTTCTATCCATTTGGAAACCCGAATCACCTTAATTTGATCGCAATAAGGTTTCCGCCGCCATCAATCCGATTATCGTGGTATCAACCACGACATCCAAATCCTCCTGACTTATTTGCAAGGCATCCAGATAACCCTCTTCGGGGGGATCTGCAAAGGCTGTATTTACAGGATGAGTGATTGCATGCATATTGGCAATGCGATTTGCAGTGCCAACTACCTGGTTCAAGGTTAAAGGTTCCCCCTTCACGGGCCCAGTGCCATGATGCTCCAAGGCTGCAGAAGCCACTTTGGGAGGTAAATCCCACCATTTTTTTATAAACTCTGCACCCACCTCAGGATGGGCAATTTTAAACTCTTCCTCTTCCAGCAACTCCAAAGGCTTGTCTGTAGAGCTCAAATCTTTCAGAGTGAGAAAGCTGGAATAGTCCCGGGGAATAATATTATCCAAAACCATGATTCCCACATCGTGCATTAAACCGGCTAGAAAGCTTGCTTCAAGGTCATCATAGTCAGAAAGTACTTTTCTGGCCAGCGATCTACTGATAAAAGCCACCGCTAAGGAATGCTTCCAGAACTCAACCTGATCGAAGGCCTTGCACTTTTTGAATGTCTTAGGCAATTCAAGAGCATAAACCAGATCCATAACCTGATTCATCCCCAAACGCACCACCGCATCTTCCAGGTTTCGAGTTTCATTCCGGCCTGAGCCAAACAAGGCACTGTTGGCCAAAGTGATCAATCGTCCTGACATGACAGGATCTGTCTTTATTAAGTGATAGACATTCTCCACCTCGCAATCGGGATCATCCATCAATTTTTGCAAACCAAACAGGATTTCCGGCAAAGGAGGAAGGTTAGGGTTAGTTCGCACTAATTCAAGAATTTTTTCTCGCACAGTAACTCCATAATAATTTAGATCCCTATAGGGATGCTAGCCTTCTGTCTGATATTTGTCAAGATATCCACCCTCATTAACCCATCAATCATTTTTAACAAATGTCACGTTCTTGTTGCTCAACATGTATACGACAAACTTAATGGGTTCAAGTAAATACGAGGCGATTCCTTTGTCCGAGCGCCACCAGTTCTCTTCGTTATAAATTTCATTGAGAGCGGCTGAAGCTTCCACCTTTATTCCACTTCCCATGAAAATTTTATTGAAGGCGTATAACGCTCGGCGAGTATGGAATGAGTCGGTGACAATAATCAGGTGCTTTATTTTTTCTTTCGAACAAAAGGCCAGAAGGTCGTGGGCTTCATCTAGAGTGGAAGTAGCCCCTCCCTTTAGAGAAGGCACTACCTCGAGCTCAGCTTGAATGTTAAGTTCTTGAGATATCCTTTTCGCTATTTGCTCATTAGTGGGGAAAAGATGCGCGACCTTTGAGTTCAGGGGACGTTCTGATGTAAGAAGCAACTTGTTGCCATACCCCTTTTCATACAACTCTAACGCTTTCGGGACTCGAGTTGCCGCCCCACCTGCCAAAATCAAAATCGGCGCATTCACTCCAAGTGTGGGATTGTCAATCGTGAAAAAATTGGCGTAGCCTGTAAGCAGTATTTTGTATTGGCTCAATAGCAAGATCACTAAAGCTATCAGGCTAATAAAGATTTTACGTTTCATAAATTTCATAACCTATCATAAATGTTTTAAAACCAAATATCATGATATCTGTAAGTTAATTTTTAAAACTTCACAACGTTTCCAACTATTTGATCGCTTTTCGAACTTGAAGGCTGAGTGCAACGATGAGCCCAGCCTCACAAAATAAAGTCGCCCAAGCCGCTCCTATCGCCTCGTATCTGGGGATCCAAATAAGGTTGAGAGAGATATTCAAAACTGTAGCCACTATTAAATTCCAAGCATTGATCCTCTCGCGCCCTGAAGCAATTAACAAGTTTGACAATAAAAAATTTATAAAGAATAGAAGGATGGCCCAAGAAAGAATTTCTAATATATCAGCCGAAGGAAGGAATTTATTCCCATACATTGTCCTTATAACTTCATGGGAGAAACTCCAAAGCACCAAAGCAATACCTCCCCCGATAAGAGAATAAAGGACAAGTGCTTTTTTAAATCTGTTTTTGAATTGGGACCGGCTAGAATGATATTCCTCAACGAGAGTAGGAAATAAGACCAGCATAAAACTGTGCGGCAAAACAACTGCCACTTCGAATAATTTATAGGCGGCACTGTAGAGCCCAACGACCTTTTCTTCTGTTATCAACTGCAGCATTACGATATCCATGCGGAAATAAAGTACGCTGAATATCATTCCTATTGCTATTGGGGAAGAGCGGACCAGATAACTCTTCCAAACCACAAACTGGAATTTTGGAATGAAGTCACCAAACCGATTTCTAATAACGCAAAAAGATAAAATCAGAGCTATTGCTTCCGCAACAACAATTCCCCAAATTAAGGATTCAAGCTCCTGGAATAAAAAGACCAGAGTGATTCCCAATCCTGCCTTGATAATATTTGAGGCGGCCCACAAGACTGAATGATAAAAAAACTCTTTAAAACAATTTCCATAATGCCACAGCGTCTGTGAAATCGTATTGAACAAGAGAGAAATCGACAAGACCCAAAGCAGGCTCAAGGTAGTCTGAGACAAGTCTGTTGTCCGGAAAACCAGAAAAACAAGTACTATGGTGATCAGGGATGTCCCGATCTTCAGCCCAAGAATATTAGAAAGATACTGCTTCCCTTGTGAGGGAGTTTTGGTGACTTCCCGGACCATCCAGGTATCAAGGCCAAGGTTAGAGAAACAGTTGGCCGACACCACGACTGCGGTGAGAAAGGAGAAAACTCCAAAAAGAGCCGGGCCCAACTGGCGGGAAACCACCAGCGTCATCAGGAAAAGAAAGATGGCATTGGAGGCTCTTCCTGCAAAAATATAAAGGGTATTTTTTATCACAGTTGGGAGGACCCTCGGTTGACCAAGAGAGTTACCTGTGGGGAATTGGCATAATTGAGATTTGCCGTTGAAGCTACCACTTCCTTTGAATACTATACCTGAGCCACAAAATCAAGGGATCGTCTCAAACATAGCTGACATTAGAACATAATTACGTACGTTCAAATGGTTTTTGTGGAGAAAAAAACCAAACTAACCTAGAAGTCTTTGGTCCAGTGTCATCATTTTTAAAAATAGTCTTTGACACAATTACCTCAAGGGACTCAAAGAGTCTATAAAACTTGAACCCTAAAGCAAATATCACTAAAGTTATTTAAGAAATTGTTCGATTTTAACTGCATAAGGGATTATTCCGAGTAATTTGAATTTCATGTTAGAATAAGTGGCATTTTATAACCTACCGCCGAGCAATTCATGAAAGTTTGCCTGATAGAGCCTCCAAAATTTGTATCTCTAACTAATTTCGTTTCTACGATCAGCATGCCACCAATTGGTTTGGCATATATAGCGGCTGCAATACGTGAAGAGGGTCACGATGTCACTGTTGTGGACGCACCCGGCTCTGCACCTAGAAGTTACCATATATTTAAAGATGAGATTCGAGTAAGAGGTATGACTCAAGAGCAAATTATTGAGCAAATTCCTTCCGATGTTCAGATCATAGGCTTAGGGTGCATGTTTACTTCCCACTGGGTGTATGTGCGTGAGTTGGTCTCGGAAATTCGCAAATTATTCCCAAAAGCATATTTATTAATGGGAGGTGAGCACGTTACCGGCTTTCCTGAGTTTTCTCTAGAGCAAGCTCCCTTAGATAGTGTGGTAATGGGAGAGGGGGAGGAAACGATTGTTCAATTATTGGAGCATGTTGATAAGGGTTTGCCGTTGAATGATGTCCTTGGAATTGCTTACAAAGACTCGGAAGGGTTGATTCGGGTGAATTCCCGTCGTAAGCGAATGAAAGAGATTGACTCAATAGCCAAACCCGCATGGGATTTGTTTGATATTCAAAAGTACAATGAAGTCAACCAGCCTCACGGATCTTCCCAGGGTAAGTTCATGCCTATGCTGGCGACACGTGGTTGTCCGTTTTCTTGCACCTTCTGTACGAGTCCAAACATGTGGACGACAGAATGGGTTCCCCGGGATTATAAGCTGGTTGTAGATGAGATGCAGGAATATCAACACAAATATGGCGTTTCTGATTTTCAGTTTGAAGACCTTACTGCGATTGTGCGGAAAGATTGGATATGTGACTTTTGTGATGAAATCATCAAGCGTGGCATGCAAATCACCTTTCAGTTGCCATCGGGAACTCGTAGTGAAGGCATTGATTACGAGGTTGCCAAAAAGTTGAAGGCGGCGGGTTGTCACGAGTTTTCATTTGCTCCAGAATCTGGTGATCCTCGTGTGTTGCAAGCGATAAAGAAAAAAGTGAGCTTGCCTAAAATGTTTGAGTCCGCACGGAGTGCGCTAAAAGCTGGAATAAATGTTGGGTGTTTTTTTATAATTGGATTTCCTGAGGATGATTACCGGAGTGTTTTTAAAACTTATGGTGCAATTATCCAATGCGCATTGATCGGCTTTACCAATGTTAACCTCAACGCTTATTCCCCCCAGCCTAATACCGAATCTTTTCAGGATCTTCAAAGAGCAGGGGTTATTACTGACTTTGATGATAAATACTTGATGAGCTTGTTTACTTTTCAGGATTTTGGAGCCAAAAAAACTTCATATAATTCTCGCTTTGGAGACTTGGAACTTTCTCTAATGGTAAATTTTGGAGCACTTTTATTCTATGTGATTTATTTTTTGCGTAAGCCCGGTAGAATAATTCAGTTGTTTTCAGATATGAGGAGCGAATCTTCAAGCAACAAGTCTACCAAAATGGCAAAGTCATTTTTTAAAGACGCTGTAACAATAGTGAAAAACAAACTCCTAAAAACCTGATCCTCTCTTATAGAAAACTTTATCCGGCAGAAAACCACTTATTTTGAGCTTTGCAGTCTTACTGCTCTGTGTAAATAACTAAATTAAAATATTGATGCGAAATGGATTGGAATGGACCTGATTGAATCGCTGAAAAAACAAGAACGATTAAGGGAGAATTATTGGGAAAATGTTGATTATTTTCTCCCGATTCGGTTGAAATGGCGTGCTCAAATGGTGCGCCATTTTTTCCACCTATTCCCTGAGAATAGTATTCTCGAGGTCGGAGCAGGTTCTTGTCGATGGGCGCGAGAAATATCTGAGGCAAATGGAAACCTTAACCCTGTTTGTTCAGCGATACTTAATGAAGACTTGTATGAAGAAGGCAAGCATAGCTCTTTACCCAAAAATATTGAAAGAGTTCATTTGGATGAATTCCCTGGAAAGCTTAGAGAGCGCAGCTTTGATTTTATTGTAGCGTATCAATTATTGACGGATGAAAATGCCGGAACATTATTGTTTGAATTAAAAAAACTATTGCGACCAGGGGGGCAAATTCTATTTTTTGACCCAAACCCGTGGAACCCTTATTACAGGCTGAGGAGATTGATTTCTAAACTGCTTTTCTTGGTAAAGCGGACTGAAAAAAATGAGTCGCTTAACCGGGTAGATTTATTTACCCTGCTTTCCGAGGCCGGTTATATAAAAATAAAAATTCTTCCATATGATTTTTTATTTCCTCCAGTCCCTAAAATTCTGCTTTGGCCGATGCAGAACCTTAGCTTGATACTAGAAAACTTTCCGTATGTGAGAAATTTCGCTGGGTCCTTATTTATCTGGGCACAGAAGCCAGCGGTAGATAGCTGGAAACGGCCCATGTCCAGTCTGGTTCGGCACGACTGTTTTAAGGGCCGACTTTCAGTGGTGGTTCCCAGTCGCAACGAAGAACTGAATATTCCCCCATTAATTGAAAACCTGAAAGCTTGTTATGGAGGATACATTAAGGAAATCATTATTGTCGATGATAATAGTCGCGATGGAACTGCAGAAGTAACAGAAAAACTAGCACTGGAAGATTCGCGAATCAAATTGGTTCGCCGAGATATGCCCAATGGGGTTGGTCGTGCCTTGCGGGATGGTTTTGCCGCGGCGAAAGGGGATTTTATCCTTACCATGGATTGTGACTTTCAACATTTACTCCCTGAGCTTACAGGTTTGTTCAATAGTGTTGCCAATGGTGCAGATGTGGCGGTAGGTAGCCGATTTTCCCGGGAAAGTGTGCTTTTAAATTATGCCTTTACAAAAATCCTTGCAAATCGCGGATTCCATATTCTTGCTAATCTTCTGTTGGGGAGGCATTTTCGGGATATGACCAACAATCTTAAGTTAATGCGAAAGAATGTTCTAGATAACCTGGTTCTGGAGGCCGATGATTTTGCTGCTAATGCAGAAACCGGTTTGCAACCTATTTTGTTAGGATATAAAGTTGAAGAAGTCCCGATTTCGTGGGTCAATCGGTCGGTGGATATGGGTTTCTCAAGCTTTAACCTGATGAATACCGGGCCGAATTATTTTTTCGTTTTATTTCGGCTAGTATTTAGGAAATGGACGGGCAAGGACATTGTAAAGTGTCCGCCTGCTAAACAACCTGATAAAACTTGATTGGAGAATGAATTGGAAACCGTAGTTATTACAGGATCTTCTGGTTTGATCGGCTCGGAAGCAGTACGATTTTTTTCTGAAAAAGGCATGCGTGTCATTGGTGTTGACAATGATATGCGGCGAGAATTTTTTGGTAATGATGCCTCTACGGAATGGAATCGAAAACGGCTGGAAGAGGAGTTTCAGGAATTTCATCATCATTCACTGGATATTCGTTCCGAGAAAGAAATGGAGGGTTTATTCAGCGAGTATGGAAAAGAGATCAACCTTGTTATTCATACGGCCGCACAACCTTCTCACGATTGGGCCGCTAAAGACCCCATTACGGATTTTTCTGTCAACGCTAACGGAACCTTGGTCCTTCTTGAAATGGCAAGAAAGTTCTGTCCTGATGTGGTTTTTATTCATCTATCCACGAATAAAGTCTATGGGGATATTGCGAACTCACTACCTTTGGATGAGCTTGAAACAAGGTGGGAGTTAGATCCAAAACATCAATTCTACGAAAGAGGGATTGATGAATCGATGAGTATAGATGGAAGTAATCATAGCTTATTTGGTGTTTCCAAAGCGGCAGGAGATTTGCTGGTACAGGAATATGGTCGATACTTTGGGCTGAAAACGGCTTGTTTCCGAGGAGGGTGTCTAACTGGGTCCGCTCATTCCGGAACTGAGCTGCATGGTTTTCTTTCCTATTTGATGATATGCACCATGCAGAAAAAACCTTACACAGTTTTTGGATATAAAGGAAAACAAGTTCGCGACAATATACACAGCTTTGACTTG
>JAJDBI010000247.1 GCA_029261435.1 Nitrospinaceae bacterium | reverse complement strand
CGAAGCATCAACCTGAATGAAATCGCTGTACACCATATTCTTTCCAGCCCTGATATTACGGTTCAGGGCACTGATGATTCCAGTCGTGACGGTGTGTTGCAAACCAAAGGGATTACCAATGGTCAACACCTGTTCGCCGATCATCAAGTCATCCGACCTCCCCATTTCAACATAAGGTAAAGGTTTTCTTGAATTGATCTTGATGATCGCCAGATCAGACTTAATATCGGCTCCAATCACACTGGCATCAAACTCCTGCTTGTCACTCAATATGACATGAATTTTTGCGGCTTTTGCGATGACATGTTCGTTGGTAAGAATAAACCCTTCACCATTGATGAGAACGCCCGAACCCAGGCTACGCCTTTGATTTGAAGTAGGAGGAATGAAGTCTTTGAAGAACTGGTCAAAAAGATTATTGCCAAAACTTCTAAAAGGATTACGTGCAGATCGAGAGACTTCCGTCGTATAAATATTTACAACAGCAGGGCTGACTTTCTCTACAGCTCTGACAAGAGGAGTTCTGCGGTTATAGCTCTCCTCGGCAAAGACAACATGTTGCCCCAGCATGGCAAATACAACAAAAGCCCAAAACCAACTTGAAGGAACTCGCACGCTTAGAAAGGGTGAGAAAGTGAAAAAGATTAAGGGGCAGGATTTTTAGAAAATCGCTACCCCCTATTCAACAGATAAATACTTTAAATAAAAAAGAATAAAGCGATGCCTTACTCGACTTTGACAGCAATATATATGGTGCTTCCACCGCGCTTTACCAGAAAAAGAACAGACGAGCCCTTTTGCACGGAAGCCAGTATTCTCTGGTAATCCCCCACATTTTTGACTGGAGCTCGGTTCATTTCTGAAATAACATCTCCTCGGCGAATACCCGCTTCAGAAGCGGCGTTTCCCGCAGCCACATCAGAAACCAGTACTCCGTCCAAATCCTGCAATTTCAAACCTTGTGCCAGTTCCTCGGTAATATCCTGTACTTGCAGTCCCAGAGGATCGGCTTTAGCCGCCACCACTTCCTGCGAATCTTTCAATACTTCTATAGTGACGCGGAGAACTTTTCTAGAACCGTCACGAATCACCTCGACATCAACCGCCGAACCAGGGTTTGTTGCAGCAACGATTTTAGGAAGATCTTCCATTTCTCTGACTGCCTGGTTGTTAAACTTAGTGATAACATCTCCGCGCAGGATTCCTCCTTTTGCAGCAGGACCATCAGGAATCACATCACCAACGAGAGCCCCCTCACTTTGGTTGAGACCAAAAGATTTTTCCAACTCAGGAGTGATTTTTTGAATCATCACTCCCAACCAACCACGAGTTACCGATCCCGTTTCCTTCAAGTCTTTTAAAATTCCCTTGGCAATGTTGATGGGGATGGCAAAACCGATTCCCACATTTCCTCCGGTATTCCCTGAAATGATGGCTGTGTTGATTCCG
Source organism: Nitrospinaceae bacterium (assembly GCA_029261435.1). Taxonomy (GTDB): domain Bacteria; phylum Nitrospinota; class Nitrospinia; order Nitrospinales; family VA-1; genus LS-NOB. The sequence goes on along the minus strand of JAJDBI010000247.1, from coordinate 1,742 downwards.
ATCACTTGCCCTTCAATATTGATCAGGGGTCCTCCACTGTTACCAGGGTTGATAGAAGCATCCGTTTGAATGAATTCATCATAGGGACCCGCACCAATACTTCGACCCAAAGCACTCACCACACCTACAGTAACGGTATGACTGAGGCCAAAGGGGTTACCGATAGCCACTACCCATTCACCCACCTCAAGATTTTCAGAACTGCCCAACTGTAGAAAAGGGAACTCTGTAGTGTCTCCCGGTTCGCGATTGATTTTAACCAGGGCAATGTCAGTTTTGGAATCTGACCCTATCAAGGTAGCGGTGTATTCTTTCTCTTTCCCATTATCTTCGAGCATCACCACAATTTCATCAGCGCCCTCTATCACATGATAGTTGGTCAGGATATGTCCTTCCTTGTCGATGACAAAACCAGAACCCATACCCCGCTTAGGCTGTTGATTCTGTTTCTCACCAAAGAAACGGTCATAAAAATCACGAAAAGGATCAGGAGATCGATCCTGACCTGGTCCCGGACGAGGATTATTAGGGCGAGGCACAGGAAAATTCCTCTGCGGCGCAGCCTCTGCTTTTGCCTTCGTACTCACATTAACCACAGCGGGGTTTTGCTTTTTTGCAATCTCCACAAAAATATTACTCGCGAGTGGCTGGGTACTACTGCTTAATGCAAATAAGATCTTTGGGAAAATAATCAACGAAAGCAAAAACACAAAAACCAATGAAGTTAAGCGGGCACGGTGGACAAAAGATTTAAGCATGTTTTTTAATCCTCATTTGACTAACAATCAAAAATAAAATTCTGCAATAGGAGTTCCCGGGGAACACAACCCAGGCTCTCATAAAAGAGCGGCTAAATTAGATATAGCTTAATACTTTAGGAGCAACTATTTCAGTTAAAAAAAATTAATTTAAACTTCAGGTCTTTCCAAGCCCTCAAAAGTCGACAAATTCAAGCAGGGTTCAGCCATCTTTAATCGGAGCGCAAAAAATTAAAAACAATTATTCCCTTAACAACAAACCTGCCTATAAGACCTTGTAAGGGGAGTTTAAAGGAAAATGCAACTCCAATTATATAATGCTTTTTCCTTTATTTACAACCTCAAAACCCCTTGACAGAACCTGTTGTCTCGCCTCTTTCTCCCGCCAATTATGTATTGACTCGCTTTATGAGATAAAAGATAATCGCAGCAGACTATAGGTTTTCGTGCTGACCTGTTCCTCAAGCCGACAACTCATATAGCCGTCAATTTTTTTAATCTTCTACTCATCAACTGGCAGATCATATTTTTTACAGTAGAGGGCTTTCTCATCCTCCGATCAGTCTGATAACTGAGAATATCTAAGATAAAAGCTATGCGAAATTTTTTCCCTGTTTATAATCGGCCAAAGATATGAGTCTATTCCTGTCCGCTCTCGGATTGATGATGGTATTTGAAGGGATTCCTTATTTTTGTTTTCCAGAGCACGTGAAATCCTTTGCGCGTAAAATCCCGGGAATACCCGATGGAACCATGAGGGTGATCGGTTTTTGCCTTATGATGGCTGGTTTACTAGTGGTTTATTTTGGAGGAGGTACTAATGGTTAAGCGACTAATCATGTTTTCACTATTTGGAGCCTTGCTGTTCACCGCAGGGTGTGCAACATGGGAGGAAATGACTGCCACAACTCCCCCGCCGCCTCCGCCTCCGCCTGAAATGGTCTATCCTTTTTCAGACATTCCCGTACCCAATGGATTTGAACG
>JAJDBI010000246.1 GCA_029261435.1 Nitrospinaceae bacterium | reverse complement strand
TGCCCGAAGCGGCCATGGCAGGAGCATTGGGAATCCGTTTAGGAGGATCCAGCTTCTATTCAGGGAAATTGGGTGAAAAGCCATTTATCGGTGACAATTTGCGGGAACTGGAGTTATCAGACATCACTCAAAGTCAAAAGGTTATGTTTACTGCTTCCTTACTGGGGCTGGCTGGAGTGATCTCAATCGAGTTATTTTTTTTCACATCTGTTTCATAACTTGCTCTGATTCCATTTAATCATATTGGACGGTACCTTATCCTGGAAACGCTAAAAGTAAAATCGATTAGATTTAAGCTTCCTATTTCCTTTATACTTAATGAACCATGACAATATTAACTAGACAATATTTTTTAACTGGGCTCTTCTTTTTCACCCTTATTAATTTTGCAGAGGGTGTCGTGGTCCAAACGGACAGCGACTTTGATGGCAAACTGGATCAATGGCAGCACAAATCAGAAGAAGGCCAACTACTGAAAATCGAATACGATAAAAATGGCGATGGAAAAGTCGACCAGATAGATATATTTGAGGGCAATGAAAAACCTGTCCGTGTAGAACTAGATCGAAATCTGGACGGCACTCTCGATCAGATTCAACATTATTCCAAGGACTTCATTTTGGAATACGTTGATAAAGATTCCAAATATTCAGGACTGATGGATTGGCGCGAAGTATACAACCCCAACGGCAAAGTGACACGTCTGGAGACTGACGAAAATCGAGATAAAAGAATGGATGTTTTTCAATATTTTTCTGAAGACGGTCATATGGAACGAGTCGAATACGATACTTCTCATGACGGGAATATAGACCGATGGGAGTTTTTTAAAACCGATGAAACTCTGGAATCGGTCAACTTCGACACCAACCATGACGGGGATCCTGATCAGTGGCAATATTTTAACAATTCCACGCAATTAAAAAAGGTAGAACACGACACAAACTTTAATGGAAAGGCTGATCGCTCCGAATATTTTGACGAATACGGAAAACTGGAGCGCGTTGAGCTAGACAAAAATCACGATGGTAAACTGGATATAATCAAGAGGAGATAATAAATCCCTACCATGAAACAACTAAAACTTTCCATTCTTATACTGTTCTCTATAATTTTCACTTTTTCATGTGCCCCGAAAGCCACACTGGAGGTTCCGGAACCTTATAAAAAAGGACAACAATATTTCCATAAAGTCTGCTCCAATTGTCACGGCTCAGACGCGATGGGTAAACATACTCAGGCTCCCAGACTCATTGATGAGGAATACCTCGCCAATAATTTCTCCGATGCAGATATTACCGAAACCATAATGAATGGTATTAATAAAATGCCTTCACAAAAAAATAACGTATCGCCTGACGAGATCACCGAAATCATCAAATACTTGCGTTATTCGCAAAAGGCAGCAGGACTCGAACCTGAAGAAGATGAACCGGAAGAGGACTAGTCAACTTCCCCAAAATAGCAGATCGTTTAATCAATAACCGAGTGACCCATGCTTGATATTATTCGCGACACCATTGAATCTATACAACCCGTCCCTCCACTTCGGTTACAAAATGCCCAGGCTCACCTCGATTCCCTCACTAAACCACCGGGTAGCCTCGGCCTCCTTGAAGAAATGGCAAAAAAATATTCAGCCATAAGAGACACTGATCATCCTTGCATAAACAAAAAATCAGTCATAGTATTCGCGGCAGATCATGGGGTCACCGAAGAAGGTATCAGCGCTTACCCGGCTGAAGTCACTCCACAGATGGTCCAAAACTTCCTCAATGGTGGTGCCGCCATAAATGTTTTGGCGCGACAGCAGAATGCTGATGTTTTGGTGGTCGATATTGGTGTGAACCATCGTTTTACTCCGCACCCTGATTTACTCGACAGAAAAATAGCTTTTGGAACCCGCAATATGGCTAAAGAATCTGCCATGACCCGGGCAGAGGCCGAAGAGTCCATCACCATTGGTATTCAGATGGCAGCGCAACTTGCTGAAAGCGGCGTGGACCTGCTTGCTACCGGTGAGATGGGAATTGGCAATACCACAGCCAGCTCAGCAATATTCTCTGTGTTGGGCGGTCTTTCCGTAGCCGAGGTAACGGGTCGTGGAACAGGCATCGACGATAAAACTCTGACTAGAAAAATCTCTGTGATTCAGCATGCCCTTGAGAAACATAGTCCCGATCCAGATGATCCCATAGACATTCTCACTAAAGTGGGCGGTTTCGAAATTGGGGGCATTATGGGTCTACTGTTAGGAGCCGCCGCAAAAAATATCCCTGTTGTGATTGATGGATTAATTTCCAGTGCCGGCGCATCTCTAGCCATCAAACTAAATCCCTCAGTTAAAGATTATATTTTTCCATCACACCGTTCAGTAGAACCCGGGCAGGAGGTATTTTTTAATCTCATTGAGGCACCTCCCCTTTTTGATTTGAAAATGCGGCTGGGAGAGGGCACTGGTGCAGTATTGGCTTTTGGCCTGATTGATGCAGCTGTGAAGATATATTCTGAAATGGCAACTTTTCAAAGTGCCGGTATTTCAGACCGTGCACAAGCCTAACAACTCCCCATAATCAGTTCCGCCCTTTTCCAGTTGTAAAACAATAGTTTTGAACAGCTTGACAGAGCAAAGGTTTTTGGCTAGATTGAGCCCTTCTTTAAAGCCCTATTTTAATCTTCATCCTTATAATTTGGAGTTCCAGAATGTCAGATGAAAGCTATATACAATCCCTGTTTGCAGACCGCTTAGGCGGCAGTCAATTTGGCAAAGATACCAAGATTTATAAATTTGAAAAAATAAAACGAGCCAAACGTGCAGCTCAAGATGCGAACCCGGAAAAAGTATTATTCGATATGGGTGTGGGTGAACCAGACGAAATGGCCGACCCCGGTGTTATTAAGACTCTGCAACTGGAAGCAGAAAAACCAGAAAACCGAGGTTACACCGATAACGGCATCGAAGAATTCAAAACCGCCGCCTGCAAATACATGGAAAATATTTTTGGCGTTAAGGGACTGGAGCCTGGAAAACATGTCAATCATACCATCGGCTCCAAACCTGGCCTGGCAATGGCTCCGTCAATCTTTATCAATCCCGGCGACATCACTTTGATGACAGTACCCGGTTATCCTGTTATGGGGACTCACACCCAATATCTGGGAGGAGAGGTTGTAAACCTTCCTTTGACAGAAGCCAACAATTTTCTACCTGACTTAAAGAGTATAGATTCAGCAACTCGTGCAAAGGCTAAAATTTTATATTTAAACTATCCTAATAATCCAACGGGTGCCAATGCCACTCGCGAATTTTATGAAGAAGCCATTGAGTTTGCCAGGCAGAATAATATCATCATCATTCAGGATGCGGCATATGCAGCACTGACCTATTCGGGTAAATCCGAGAGCTTTCTTTCCGTACCCGGTGCAATGGATGTGGGTGTTGAGTTCCACTCTCTTTCAAAAGCCTATAATATGACGGGTTGGCGCATTGCCTTTATTGTCGGCAATGAACTCATTGTAAAGGGCCTTTCGCATGTCAAAGACAATGTAGACTCCGGTCAGTTTGCAGCCATCCAGAAGGCAGGCATTTATGCATTGGAACATCCCGATATCACAGATCGTACTGTTGCAAAATACAAGCGTCGGCTAACCATGCTCGTTGAAACCCTCAACGCAATGGGTTTCAATGCAAAAATG
>JAJDBI010000245.1 GCA_029261435.1 Nitrospinaceae bacterium | reverse complement strand
CCAACGGTCTTTTTCAGGAATGTGAACATAAGAACCCATAGGAGTTCCATCCAGCCCAGAAGTAATGGTCCTGAAAAGATCTGCTGGCTTGTGTCCACTTTTAAAATAATGCGGGTTGGTGATATCATGTACAAAAACAGCATGCTTCCAGGCATCCATCAGAGATTCTGACAGTTCGCCATCCCCCTTTAAAGAATCGCCGTGACAACGGAAACATTTTAGTTCTTTAAAAAGTTTCTTGCCTCGAGTCACCAACGCAGGTGTAGAGGCAAGAACCTTGACAACCTCAATTTTCTCACCCTGTGGTTCTTTTTTAAACCGCGGAGAAAAGTTTTTAATATGATTGATCAAAGCCCAGGTATCTTCAGGACTCAATGCGTCTTTCCAGGCGGGCATGGAGGTGCCGGGAATACCGCTTATGATAGTTCGATACAAATCTTCATCGCGAGGAAGAGTGCCTGTCGGAGTGGAGCGGAATTTAAAAATTCCCTCCCTGAAGTCTCTCGGCCAGGGATATAAATATTCAACAGCTTTACCGCCACCGTTGCCATCTTCTCCATGGCAAAACACGCACATATGCAAATAAATGTTACGACCACGAGCCAGAAGACTTTTGGAGTCCATATCCTCAGGCTTGGACAGACCGGGCTGATCATGCGACCCACGGGTGCGGAATAAACCATCCCCTTCGCCGTGGTGCATCCCGCCATGACCACCATGATCCATTGGCTCGTCAGTCCGGTACTCTCCTCCCGGTGCTGAGTGGCTCATTTCACCATGATCCATTTTATGTTCCTGCGCCGTCGTTAACGAAACAGAACACATAAATATCAACAACGTTAACCCAGATAGAGTAAATCGTGCTTTTTGTTTCATATCCATTATCTCCTACCGTCCAACCGGCGGTGGTAAATAGTAAAACTCTTCAAGCCGAGCTAACTACGATAGCCCAACCAAGCTATTGCACGCTGGCCTCACGCCCAGTGACCATTTTGACACCTTGCTCCAAGTCTGCCAGATCTTTCAGGTTAAAATAATTTTCTTTATGACCCAGGCCAAAATACCATGCATGGTCCAGTCCACGTTCGTCACCGGTCCAGATATAATAACTGCCTCCCCCTTCAAACCCGCGGGGAAGCCCAAGAACTTCTTCATCCTTGCTTTTTATCTTACCTGAAGATATCCATAGATCGTTCAATTCTTTCCGGGTAGGCAGACGCCAGTTATCATGTCCGGCAAACTTTTCCAGGTTTTTTCTGGAGATATACTCCCAGGCCTCATACCAGTTAAGTCCTTTTTTCAGTTCATGAAAAGAATCCCCTTTCTGCCAAACCAAGCCGGTATCGGAATCTGTTACGGTGCCATTCTGATTATCAATAAAACCTGCTGCACCAACCGGAATGACATTGAAAAAAATAACAAGGAATATTGCTGGAACAAAATTCAAATTAGCTGGCATGTACTCATCCTTTTTACAATTGAGCGATTACCATGGATTATACCGGAGAAAAAAAATGGAATGAACACCTAACTGGCAATTTGCAGGGAGCAAAATGTTTTCAATAAGTTCCACCAGCCATGGAGGCAATAACCGTGATATTTTTCTTTAAACTTCGTGCCTCGAAGGAGTAAATAGTTTTTCACCGCCAGCAACGATGCTTTCGGCTTAATGAGTTCTTTCTCATTCGCCTTCAGGATTAGCAGATGGTATTCTATTCCGCTAATATGCTTTGATCACAAACTCTTTCAAAAATTGCGGGGTATTTTTTGGACACAACACAACTCATAGAAAGCATTACAAATTTTGTCACGGCCCTGCCACCCTTGTTGCAGTTGTTATTGGGCATATTCGCAACCATTGGAATCCTGCGGGTGTTCATGTTTGTGGTGGATTTTATCGAAGACAAAAGAGAAGGAAAGAAATAAGAGCCCTGTTATAACTCAAACTGCATGAGGTCATGCGCCAGAACTAATTCACCCGTGTAAAGGGCGGATACAGTTTTGCGCATGACATCCAAATCACAGGGTGGATAAAAATGAGTGAGGCAAAGCGTTTTGCAGTCAGCTTCTTGCGCCAACTTGCCAGCCAGTGAAGGTACCAGGTGCCCGGCAATTTTTTGTTCATCCGGCATAGCGCATTCTAGAATCATAAGGTCTGCCTCTCGGCCCAACTCGATCATGCCCTGACAATAGTCAGTGTCTCCAGATAACACCACTGACTTTCCCGCCGAATTCTCAAATCGGTAGCCTCGACTCATCTCGATATGCTTGACTTTTTTGAACGTCACTTGATGAAGGCCAAACTTTTTCGACCCTTCATCTATTTCATTGATACAGATCTTATATTCCGTGGGAACAAGCCAACGCCCGAACGCTGACATAAGCTTATCGAAGAACTCCTGAAAACCCGGCCCAGCCACAATCTCCAGATCTTTTTTTCTTGCTGAGGGAGGATAGTGTGCACCAAATAAAAAGGGAATCAAATCACACATATGGTCCGGGTGATTATGTGTAAAAAAAATCCGGTCTATATCGTGATAGGTGATTCCCAGATGCAAAAGTTGTTTCAGGGTTCCATAGCCGAAATCAATCAGGGTGTTTGTGTCCTCTTCCTGAATGAGTGCGCCAGAAGAATTGCGTTCCAATGAAGGCTTTGCTGTACCCGAACCCAGTATTGTGACCCTCATACTTTCACCCTGCTAGCCGCTATTTGCCATTGATACAACAAGACTCTCTCGACTCAACGAGTCATTGCTCTTCGGCCCCGCGCCTAGCTGAGCGGAAAATGCCGAACGAGCTGGTGTAACCATGTAGAAAAGTAGTCTTCCCCACAGGGCCGATCTCTCCGTTGCAGAAAAATCCTCCCAGAGGAATTTTGCCCAGTTTCCCCTGAAACATATCAGTGTCGTGATTGGGTTTCCCATATAGGTACTCTCCTCGGCCCAGACAGGAAAACAACAGAGCACCCTTGGCGTTTTCGGCGTTACCCTGATTCAGGTAGCGGGTCAACATCACATCCAGGTCTTCTGCCGACATCTTTTTGTCGCGCAGATGAAACTGCACCAGCTGCCCATTTCTTAACAGCGCACCGATAGCCACTGCTCCGCTTTCCCGATCAACCCCCATCAAATTACGAATGAGAAAATCTCCCTGTTGAGGATTGTCTTTCATGGGGTCCATTTCTATTCCCAGAAACAGAGAACTCTGGATCAGCTTTTTATCTTCATCTGATAAAGTTCCATTCAGTTCCTGAAGAACTTCCAGCGGCGGCTTTCCCCCCAGTTCTTTCAGGAGGTTATGCTCGCATTGGGTGATTTGCATGGGTTCGCCAATGGGACGGCACCCTTGCGCTACGATAGTATCGACCTCGATATCTCCGCTCAACGCGATGCCTATCAGCCCGCTATCATAAATCTTATCTCCAAGATACATTGCGTTCCCCCCTTGTGCCTGAGCACCACTGGCGAGACCTCCAACTTTTTTACTGTTGGGATAGGCAAAATCTACTCCTGCCAGAAACTCTTCGCCTCGGAATGAAAATGGGTCTGCCAGAAAAACAAAATGAGGATTGTCCTCCACGTTCACCTTCAACCATTCGCGCCAAACGGAAGGAGAAGTATCCTGGTCCGGCAACTCGGTAGTGTCGGATTGGATCGTCTGAATTTTAACACCTGGAAGTTCAGCACAGGTGATGCTGACCGCAGCCTGTTGCTCGGCCTCTTCGCCATTACCTATGATTCCACCCCCTGAACAGCCAAAAAGCAATCCGGGCTTGAGATAACGGCTGACCAGTTCGGGAACCTTGTCATAGAACTCCTTAAACTGGGGAGAAACAAACACGACGGTCAAGTCGGCCTGATCTTTACCAAGTTGTTGGATGGCGGATTCCGCCGCTTCTTGTATTGCACTGTCAATATCGGTTTGTCGAGAGAGCGCGGAAACCCACTTCATGAAAAACTCCTTTTTTTATTAGTTTTGGATGTTAGATGCTAAGTTTCCGCTTTGGATTTCCCCAGCAGCAGTTCAATCGCCGACTCGGCAGACTGGGTTCCACTCTGAATACAATCGGGTATCCCAATCCCACGATAAGCACTGCCTGCCAGAAAAAGGCCCTTTTGCAGTTCCTGCATGATCGTATCAATACGCTGCGAATGGTTCACCTGGTATTGCACATTGGATTTTCTATTGTGGAAAACTTTGCAGAATACCGGCTCTTCTGTGACTCCCATTATTTCCTTCAGGTCTTGTTTGACAAGATTGGCCATGGTTTCTTCATCTTTTTCGGCGATGTCTTCCTGCAGAGCGCCTCCCAGATAACAGCGAAGCATGACATGTCCATCAGGAGCCCTGTGCGGAAATTTTGATGAGGTCCAGGTGCAAGCGAGAATACTACGTCCTTCGCATTTAGGCACAACAAACCCAAACCCATCCAGGGCGTGGGAAAATCCTTCTTTTTTGTAAGCAATCGTCACCGTGGCAGTGGAAACATATTTGATCTGCTTTAAAAGTTCGGCTGCTTTGGGCGTGACCGTTTGCAGAAACCGGGCTGTGATATGGCCGGGCGTGGCCAGTATTAACGCATCGGCCTTCTGCTCGCCACCGCCTTCTAAACGTACAGACCAGTCATCCTCTTTACCGGCAATGGATTCAACCCTTGCCCCGGACTGAAATTGGATGTCAGGAGATTTATTAATCACCGCTTCGACCATTTCTCCCAGACCATCCTTCAAGGTCATGAACAAACTGTAATTACTTTTAGGGCGTTTACTGGCGTTCAGGAGCATGGCTTTTTTTCGAGCCAGCATTCCTAAAATCAGAGACCTGTATTTACGTTCTGTTTCAACAAACATGGGGAAGGTGCTCCCAATGCTCATGGTCTCAGGGTCGCTGGCATAAATGCCAGCCAGCATGGGCTCTGCCATTTTTCTCAACGCTTCCTCCCCCATCCGTCGACGAACAAATGAAGCCAGACTTTCATCACTTTCATCGTCTTTTCTTGGGATCAATAGATCGAACGCCATGCGGATTTTTCCCGACAGGCTGAACAGAGGCGTGAAAGCAAACGGCAAAAACTTGGTGGGAATCATCAAGCTCAAGCCATCTGGCATGGTCACCAGCTTGCCTCCGGTATACACGTAGGTGTTGGGAGCTCCTGGGTTCGTTGATACGAGATGGCCTCCAAGGCCCAATTGTTGGCATAACTGAATAGCCGCAGGCTTTTGCGAAATAAAGGAGTCAGGCCCTCTCTCGATGACAAACCCGTCAGATCTTTCTGTGGCTATTTTTCCACCAAAACGATCTCCGCCCTCAAGCAGGACACATTCCAGCGCGGCCCCTTCTGATATCTCTTTCTGGATACGGTAAGCCGCCGCCAACCCGGCGATTCCGCCCCCTATAATAACGATTTTTTTCATGAGCGCATTATGTCAGGTTTCATCTGTTCTCGCAATATGGTGCAGATTTGCTATTTAATAGATAAGGTTATTGCTATTTGACGAAAGGATTTGGTATATTTTTGATGTTCCATTAAAATATATGTTAAGTAAGCCCATTAATTTTGTCAGGAGACCCGACAATGTCTAATTCTGCTGCGGCATTGAGAGAAGCCGTTGAATTTGAGAAAAAAGCCTTGGAAAAATACAAGGAAGCTACCGCTATGGTGAAGCATCCAGAAACCAAAGAATCCCTTGAAAAAATAACTGCCGATAAAGCACAGACGATTGAGTCCATGCATTGGGTGATTATGGCTGAAGCGGGGGAAATCGAAACTGAGAAGCCTGCACCGGCTGTCGAAGGAGAAGAGCCTAAGAGTGGAGCCAGCAAATGCCCCTTCTCTGGAGCATTAGCAGAAATGGGCATAGATATTACTAAAATGTCTAAAGAAGAAGCTATGGAAAAAATGGGGGATATGTCAAAAATTTTTCCCGATGACTCAAATTCATAACCTGCCATGAAACTGAAAACTCCTTTCGACCTTTTGGTAGAATGCGGAGGTTGCGGGCTTGAAAACCTGATTTCTGAATACAATCCCGGTATGCCCGCAATATGCAATCAGTGCCGGGAAAACATGATGGCCTACAATTTGACCGCCACGCATCAAGGTCATGTCTGCAACTCATGTCAAAGAGCTTTATTGCTCAAGAATGAGACCGATTTCGTAAATGGCGAATCGGAATGCCAATGTGGGGGTCAGGACTTCACAGAACTGGGTATGAAAGACTTCACCGATGAGGTGAGCAAAGCCGAAAAACAGGCGCTGGACGATGCCGATGACGACCCCGATTTCGATTGGTGCCGTCCCGCATCGGACCATGAGTTAAAAGAAGATTATAACGAAATATTTGATGACGATCCCGGGTTCAGCTAGGCCTTTATCCCAAAAATCATATTAAATACCTAGTCATCACCAGGCATCCCCCCCCGGGAAGAATTCCTCTACTTTGCATTGAATTCATTAAATTTATTTGTCAAGCCCTCGAAAAACCCTCTATAATATTCACTTAACCTTTAGATAAACCTAGTTTAAAAGTCTAATGAAAGAAAAAAAGCCTATTGACGGGTCAGCTTGGGATACCAACCTGAGTGAAGCTGTCGATTTGATTAATTCCAGTAATAGTTTTTTGTTCAGCGGAGATATCGATCCTGATTCAGTGGGGTCAATGTTATCCCTTTCCCTTTATCTGGACCAGTTGGACAAAAAAGTTTTTCTGGTCATTCCTGAACCGCTTGGAGATAACCTGGATTTTTTTGAAAAAATCATCCACTACAACTCCATCCGCATTCTCAGAACTCAGGAAGATATTGACTCCGTTAAGGATGAAATTGAAGCTGTTATTTTTTGTGATACCGCCAACACAAAACTGGTCCCGTTTTACCCCCATATCTCAAAACACATATTATCGAGAAAACCCAACGTCGTAGAAATTGACCATCACTTCGGAGCAGACAGCGAGGAATTAACCGATTATGGCATCAAGCTGTTTCGCAATGCCAATGCCAACACCGAAATCATTGGAAACGTTCTCGAACTGCTTTACGATAAAAACCCGGAAAGACCCAACCCCTTCAGCCAACGCAATATTATTCTTGGACTGATAACAGGAATACTGGGTGACACCGTGGGAGGCAAAGTAATCCATTACAGGGAAGACTACGACCACTGGATGCAAAAACTCGGGGATCAGTTGAAAAATATTACTCGTTGGAGAGACTCTGATGAAAAAAGAACAGAGGATTGTCGAACTTCAAAATTTGGTGACCCCACTCAAGTTCTGGATTACCTGAACAAACTGACAGAAGACCAGGAAAGCTGCTTAAACTTATTAAACACCCGCATTGAAAGTAAGGGCAATATGGGGTTTTTAAGTCTCCTTCCGTCTACCCATCAGGAAGTGAAAGGGACCTGCCAGCCCTTTGAGTCAGACTGGTTTGTCGATATCATGGGTTTACTTCTAAACTCGGTACCGGAAAAATCCGGACATGCCGGAGTGATAATTTTTGAGGGAAAAAATGCCGAGGCTCAAGATTGTATTTTCATCAAAATTCGCAGGGCTGTAGATTTTTCTGGCGTGGATCTTCGCACTGGTGAAGACAAGATCAAAGAATTATTTGGCGATCTTTACATGGGCGGAGGGGGTCATGCCGGAGCAGTATCTTTCCGCATTCACCCGCTGGAAGAAAAAGATCTTCTAGCGCGACTGGAAAATCTCTTTACTTTTTTTAACAGCGCCATCGACGCTGGTAAAAATTAATAACAATACTTCTCTCAAAAGCTCCTCTCACCCTACCAGCTACAACTATTAAAACCTCAGGGCTTCTAAATCTTGAAACTTAGGAGTATCGGCCAGGAATATGAGATCCACTTCTTTTAGTTTATTACGGCGAAGATCCAGCTTTTTTAATTGCGATAATTTTGAAGCGGTTGTCATTGAGTCCAGACTTTTTCGGGTGATGGTGTTGCCCATGGCTTCCAGCTCTTCAAGCTGACTCAAAGTATTGGACTGAACAAGTGCCAGAAATCCAGAGTCCCCTACAGGGACACCAGAGATTCTTAGTTTAATCAGGTTCTTGAAATTCCCGGACTTGGCTAAAATATGCAGACCCTTTTCTCTCAAATCATTACCACTCAAGTTCAATTCTTTTAATCGACTTAGATGTGGAGATTGAGAAAGAGCAAGGATCCCCAATGCTGTGATCCCTGTATTTTCCAGATTCAAACTTTCCAGTTGAGACAGGTTGGGAGATTCCGCCAGCAATAGAAGACCTTTGTCTCCCACTGCATTGCTCATCAAATTCAAGGAGGTCAGGTTTTTGAGAAACGGAGAATTGGCAAGGTCTTGAACTCCGTGGTAATCAAAATGGTTATTCCGCAAAGAAAGAGAAACGACACCATCCAGCTTTTCATATTGCGCTAAAGAGGCCATGTCTTTGTTATCCAATCTCTGCTCATTGAGGTTGAGTGTATTTTCGGTTCTCTTCTTTTGAACCAAAATCCTTGATCGCATGACTCGCAGAGCAATCTCTCCCGTCCGGCTATAATTGTTATCCTGCATATACAGTTGCGCAAGATTATTCAAATGCTTCGATCCGGAAATATCCAAAGCTCCGGGATCACCAATATGATTGGAGTCCAGCACCAGAATTTCCAGCCGGCTTAAAGTGGGAGAATGGGCAAGAATGCGGGCACCCTGATCAGTAATTTGATTCCAACCCAGGTTCAACTGAACCAGCTTTTCAAAAGCACCGGCCTGCGCCCAATCTGCAAGGCTTTCATCTCCTACTACGTTGCGACGAAGGTTGAGGACGCGAAGTTTGGAAACCACCGCTCCGTCCGGGAACCGGGTTAGTTTCTGTTGTCCCACCTTATTCATTTCCAAATCAATAAACCGAAGGCTCAATAATGACTGAGACTTCACAAGGCTCAAGGCACCAAAATCGGCAACCTGATTGTTGACCATCTCCACGGTTTCGAGATTGGGAAGGTTTTTTGAAAGCGCCAGGCTTTTGGCTCCCTCATCGCCAATCTGATTGGCATTGAGAACAAGATGTCTTAACTCAGGCAAGGGGCCTGTGCCAACAAGAACTGCCAGTCCGGCATCTGTAATTTCATTCCAACTCAAATCCAGTTTTTGGATGTGGGATAAATCTTTATTTCGGCACAAAAAAACGATTCCAGCATCTCCCATTCGATCATAGGAGAGATCCAGAACCGGGTCCTTGCGGATCAATCTATCATTTAGAGTCTGGATGAAATTCAGGTCTTTTATTTCAGGCTGCATCAATCAACCACCAATATGAGGATAGTCCGTATTCACCCCATTCAATTCCTGCAAACGTTTGGACTCATGCAAGAGTTCCAGACCTTGAGGATTGATCAGGTTATACGACAGGTTTAGTATCTGTAGGTTTTGCAATCCAGAGAGTTCGGACAGAGCCTGCATTCCCCTGAGGCCAATTCGGTTGGCATCAAGATGCAATTCCTTTAAATTTTTAAGACATGTAGAATTAGCCAGGGCCTCAGCTCCGAGGTCGCCAATACGATTAAACGAAAGGTCCAGCTTTTCAAGCTTGGAAAGGCTTTTAGAGTTTGCCAAAGATACAGCCCCCTCATCGCCAATCCTATTGGTGTATAAGCTAAGGTAACGCAATCGGGTCACAGCATCTGACTCGGCCAAAGCCTTGGCGCCATCATCCCCGATCTTGTTTTCATACATCCAAAGCTCTTTCAAAGGCTCAAAAAACTCCGACTGAGCCAATTCCTCCACACCCAAATCCTTGATTTTGTTGGTATGAATATAAAGGATTTCAATATCAGGAAGAGCCACGTTTTCAGCCAGATCTGCGGCGATCTCGTTATCAATCCCCCTGTTGGAAAAATCGAGGGTTTTCTTATCCTTACTCAAGCCGCGCTTGATCCATTTTCTGATATAAGAAATATCTTCTGCCATAACTGCCCCGGAACTAGGTAAAAACTCCATTCTATAAAGGTGCAGGGAAAAGTAAAGAGTTAAATGAAAATACTTGGAAATTCCTTATTTTACCGTATTGTATCGGTCCTCTGATCCAGGTTTCACTAGACGGTAAAAGTGTTTTTTGAGGAGTAAAACTGACATAATACGAGATATTTTTAAATACTTGAAAACAAAAATCCTAATGAAATCACAGGCTTTCATTTTTCCTTTATGGTTGCTGGTAGTAATTTTAGTTCTCACTGGCTGTAACCCGTCTCCTTCAACAGACGGTTCTGTATTTCGCATGTCCATAATAACCGAGCCCCCTACCCTCGACTGGACCATGGCGACAGACAATGTTTCTA
>JAJDBI010000244.1 GCA_029261435.1 Nitrospinaceae bacterium | reverse complement strand
CCCCCCTTTTTTTGGGGGGGGGTAGGCAAACTTATAATCATAGCTATAATAAATCTTATTTTTTATTCTAAGGCCAACTTATGAGTGAAAAGAAGGAATCTATTATTGACAGGGAAGAAGACCAAAAACTAAATAAAGTTTCTCAATAATTGCTTTTGATCAGTCAGGGCACTTCCACAGTCATAGGAGAAAGGTTCTTCGAAAACCTGGCTCAATGTTTGGCAGCCGCTTTCCATGTTCGTTATGCCTTCATTGGGAGGGTAATCGATTTTGAAAAAAACATAGCTCAAATGTCTCCTCTATGGGATGACGTGAATAAAGAGTTTGACAATAATATCGTTTGGAATTTAAAAAATACTCCCTGTGAAGACGTCGTTCTAAGGGAAACTCGTTTATGTCCAAATAATGTCCAGGAGTCTTATCCTCTGGCCCCTATTTTGAAAAAATTTAATATTGAATCCTATTTTGGCATTCCACTCATTAACTCATCTGGAAAAAGGTTCGGGCTTATATCCGTAATGGACGATAAGCCTATGACAGACACAAAAAACTTTGAACCAATAATCCAAATCTTTGCTGACTGCTGCGTGTGTGAAATGGAACGCCTCGAAATAGACTGCAAACTAGAAGAGGCATCTATTTCTAAAAAGAAAAATGAGGGTTATCTTAGTGCTATTGCAAATAACACAACATCAGTCATCTATATGAAGAGCCTGGAAGGTCGTTACCTGTTCATTAATAAACGTTATGAGAATATTTTTAACGTGACAAGTCAGGAAGTGATGGGAAAAACTGATCTTGATTTGTTCCCAAAAGAATTTGCTGAAAAATTTATAAAAAATGATCAACAGATAATGCAATCAGGAGAGACATTTGAGGGAGAAGAATTTGCCCCGCATGATGATGGGTTGCACACCTACATTTCCATCAAGGCTCCTTTGAAGAATTCGGAGGGTGTAGTTTATGGAATGTGCGGGGTTTCAACTGATATTACTGACCGGAAAAAGGTGGAAGATAAATTAAAAAGGAGTAATGAAGAGCTGGAAAATTTTGCCAGTATTGCTTCTCATGATTTACAGGAACCGCTGCGAAAGATAAGTTTATTTAGCGAGCTCGTAAAAGATTTATCTCCTGATCTTAAAGGTGAAAGCATTGAATATCTTGATAAAATGAGTAATGCTGCGGACCGAATGAAAGATTTGATAGAAGATCTTTTATATTATTCAAAAGTAACTATACAGGGCCAACCTTTTAAAAAAGTGGACCTGAACCTGATAGTAAAAGAGTCATTCGGCGATTTGGAATTATTACTTAATGAAACGAATGGAACGGTTAATTGGGAAAACCTTCCTACTATTTTATCCGACTCTTTCCAAATGAAACAATTGTTTCAGAATTTAATGAGCAACTCTCTTAAATATCACCAGAATAATGTCCCCCCGGTTTTAAGTATATACAGCAAGCAAACTAATAAAAATGAGTTGGAAATATATTTCGAAGATAACGGAATCGGGTTTGAAGAAAAATATGTTAAGAAAATATTTCAACCTTTCCAACGATTACATGGGAGAAGTGAATTTTCAGGGACTGGAATGGGGCTTACTATTTGTGAAAAAATCGTTGATCGCCATAATGGTTCTATAAAAGTAAAAAGTGAACCCAACAAGGGCGCAACTTTTATAATTAATTTTCCGATTAGCAGACCTTCCTGAATAAAGGTTGTCTTACTGAATTCCAACACCCTTTGTTGGGTCTCAGCACGTGATCCCCAAGTTAGCTGCGACTTGATAATTATTCGGGAGGAAGATTGTTTTTAAAGGTTTCCATTAATTGAGCGGCCCAGGAGGGGTCTTCTGTAGCAAGTTCATGGGTATATCCCTTTTCCAGGAAATCGGAAATCCCTTTCAACTTTGATTTGTCAATGGACTCCATATTTGCGAAAGCCATACTCCAACTATTGAATCCTCTTTCCTGGATTTCTTTTTCATGAATCAGATTCAAACGTTTATGCCTGTTATCAGTTCTAATGGTTTCCAATAGTTTTAATACAACTTCTTTTTCCCCTTCGAGAATCTGCAGAAACTCATTCGTCCGTTTTTGATGGACCAATAGGCCGGTTACTCCCAGCTTCTTATTTTTTTCCCGAGCTTTATTGAGAATACTTAATATATCGACCTCTTCCATATCTCTGTTGCCCATGCTGCAATACAATATTTCATACATAAAGTTAGATCTTTCTAATGGAAATAAATTTATTGATGTCTTTATAATAGTGTAATCGTCTTCATAACTTTGTAAAGAGAGGAATCTAGTGAAAAATCAGGGTTGGTACCAACTTAAATAAATTAATGGTTTGTCGGTAGTGCCCCTCCGAGGCACGAAGGGTAAAAGGTGAAATATCATGTACCCATACCGGGCAGAGAGACAAGTTGAAATATGACGTATCTCTGCGAAGCATGAGCTAAAAGGTTGGAGATGTTACAAACGCACTCATGATCCCAGCGATGTTAGTATGATTCGAGCTTTTTAATTTCAGTCTATTGGAAAATGGATATACCCTTAAAATGTCATTGTGGTTTGCTACGGGGAGTTGCCAGAGACATCCGGCCTTCGGGTGGTAACAGGTTGACCTGCATGTGCGATACCTGCCAGGCTTATGCTCACCATTTAGGGCGAGCGGATACAATTTTAGACCTATACGGTGGAACTGATATTTTCCAAATGACACCCCGCCAATTAACCTTTACGGAAAGTATTGAACATTTGCGTTGCCTGCAGCTGGAGGGAAGAGGAGTTTTACGCTGGTATGCGGGTTGTTGCAATACTCCCGTCGCGAATACTGTTTCATCTGCCAGAGTTCCATTTGTCGGGGTCCCCCACACTTTTATGGACCATGCAGGACATGGTCGAACTCGTGAAGAGGATTTGGGACCTATACTGGCAAGGACTATGGGAGAATACGGAATTGGAGAATTACCTGCCGATGCTTATTACAGTGCCCCGATGAGAATCATGCTCCGATCTTTATGGCTATTATTTCTGGCCTGGTTAAAAGGCCAACATCAGCCTTCGCCTTTCTTTGATGCCGATACCGGCAAACCCATTCTCGAACCGGAATTAGTGTATAAAGAAAAACAGATTTAACGATCGGCCCGTTATGTCCCTGCGGAGTACGAAATTTTTGGTTGGGTGTATCACGTACCCTTGCAGAGTATGAAGTCTAATGTTGAGGATATCACACATGATCTCAGCTTTAGAAATGGATGCGAACTAGCAGCAATCTTCCCCGTCTATATAACCCATGATATTCCCTTTGGAATCCAACTGGTAAGTACAGCATTCACGAAAAAGATTGCCAAGCATTGCTCGACCGCGCTGCACTCTGGATTTGACGGTGGAGTGACTCAATCCTAATTTCACTGCAAGATCCTTTTGAGAAGTCCCATTGAGGTCGATGGCTTCAATGGCTTCACGATATTTTTCAGGCAACTGCATTAAAAACGGTTTTATGCATTTACTCATATCAGAAAAAACTGGATTTACCGGGTCGAGGTTCACCTCTGATATTTTTTCCAATTCTGAAAGTTCCTCGTCTGAAAGGTCAGGTCGTTTTGTTCGGTAATGATCAATAAGTGTATTCCTGGCAATTTGATAGAGCCACGATTTAAACTTTGCCGACTCCTTAATGGAAGACAAATTATTATGTGTTTTAATGAGAATATCCTGCAACAAATCATCAGCATCTTCTGGTGTCGATACCCTCGACACCAGAAAATTTCTCAGTTGTACACCATACTCTTCCCAAACTTTTTGAATATCCATTACTTTATTATCGAGCGACTAAGTTCAGCATGAAGGCTCGGAACCGAGTGTTGGCGCACAACAAACAGTTGATTGTCCGGAACCATCTCTCTCTTCCGAATCTTCAAATACAAAAAATGTTTCCCAGGCATTTCCATCAGGGTCTTTGACCCAAACCTTATCCTGAACAGCGTAACAACAAACAGTCGAATTTTCAGAAAGAGTTTCCAGCCCAAGTTTTTCGAGTCGCTGGTTTTGTTGATTTACATCACCCTCAGCTTTTACCTCAACACCTAAATGGTTTATCCGGTTTCCAGTCACCTCTTTGGCAAGATTCAACGTGAGGTTTAAAGGAGGACTATTAACTTCAAACTTTGCATAACCTGGTTTTATTTTACTGGGTTCAACATTAAATAATGCTTCATAAAATTCTGTGGATTCTTCAAAATGTGTTGTGTTCAGAGCCAGGTGCAAACGTGATGAAGCTTCAAATTTATTTTTCATGATTAACTCCTTTTAATTAAGTTTCTATCTATGTAGACGAAAAGGCTTGATAAAAGACGCAATCATGAAGTGAAAAAAGGTGGTTTGAGTGGGTAGCGAACTTCAATGGAACTATTGACCGATCCGTTACATGGTACGCTATTATGTGCGGGAGCATCTTTGGATAAAAAAGATGTCTTAAAGCAAAGGAAGTATCATTGGAATATCAATGAAAAAGAAGGCCATAAAGCCTGGTTAATAAACTCTATCGAAAAAACCTTCCTACTTAACTTGAAAAGGTTCGGCGCGCGAACTTTTTTCTTTGTACGTTCTTTTCAGGTGTTCAAATCTGTCATTTGCCACTTTCAGTTGAGATTCGAGGATCGCTAAACGAACCCGTAGCTGGTTGGACTCGTTGTACTTAAGTTCAATCATTTGTTTCTCCAATATTAAGGCCATTTGATAATCAAAACTCTACTTCTTATTATGATATTGATAATCATTATCAAAGTCAAGGCTTTATTGCAAATCAATGAAATAATCAGGAGGGGTGGAGATACAAGTCTGCTTACTTCAAATAAATCAACGTTTGACCCGTTACAAGATTTGGTAAATGGTGGTCATACCATTTTTAAAAAGGTAGAATAAATAAAAAAGAGTTTTCAACTCAGAGTTTAATTTGGTCGCCCTGAATGCCTTAATAGATGTTATGAAATATAAGCTGTTTGTTTTATTGATAGTGGCGATATGTCTTCTTAATGTCGCCTGTGCAGGACCCCTTCTTTCGGTACAATCTTCAGAGAATACCGGGGAAAGATCCTGCAGCCTTCCAATTGCACCTTCCAACATGCTTTCACTTGTACTTTCTTATAAAGAAACTATGCGGTATTTGACTTACGCTGAAGATGGCTGTCGTTTTGTATTTGCAGAAATGCTGAAAAAGGAAGTTGATTCGTCTTTATTGATGACCAAAGGTTGTGCAAAGGCAACCCTTCAAGATATTGAAGATGCTCTTTACCATCCCGAAAAACTCCAAGAAAGATTAAATTATTTGAAGGAAGGTTGAACCTCTATTTCTAGCGTGACAGAACATTTCCCTCTCCCACTTTTAAAAACAATACACTTCCTGTATTCTTAGTATTATGAATGCCAAAAAAATCATCATCCTAGTCGTTTTTACTATTCTGTTCATCTTCAGTGTTATATCCAGAATATATTTAAATGATTTTCAGGATGGTTGGGTTGCATATGAAAAAAAGGATTATAAAACAGCACGTGAATTATGGTTGCCGCTAGTGGAACAGGGTGACCCCAGAGCGACATTCTATTTGGGGTTCATGCATGACATGGGGTTTGGGGTTCCAGAAAATGATAAAGAAGCTATCAAGTGGTACAAACTTGCCGCAGAACGGGGTGATTCCAGAGGATTACTCTTCTTGGGATATATTTATGACTTTGGAAGTGGGGTTCCAGAAGACAATGAAAAAGCTTTTAAGTGGTATTGGCTTGCTGCAAAACAGGGGTTTAATCAGGCAAAAATAAAAATCTATGATTTGGCTAAAAACAATGTTTCCGAAGCATTTAAAATATTGGTAAATGATGCAGAAAATGGTAGTGCTGAAGCCCAATATATCCTGGGTGCAATGTATGACAGTGGACAAGGAGTTCCCCAAAATAACAAAGAGGCTGTCAATTGGTACAGTTTTGCCAAAGAACAGGGATATACTATAGCAAAAGTAGCTATATATGGTTTGGCGAATAAGGGTTCTCCTGAAGCATTAAAAATATTAGTAAATGATGCAGAAAATGGTAGCGCTGAAGCCCAATATATCCTGGGTGCAATGTATGACCGTGGACAAGGAGTCCCACAAAATAACAAGGAGGCTGTCAAATGGTACAGTCTTGCCAAAGAACAGGGAAATGCTACTGCAACAGCAGCTATATATGTATTGGCGAAAAAGAACTCTTCCGATGCATTAAAAATATTGATCAACGATGGGGAAAATGGAAATGCTATAGCACAAAGCACATTAAGCATGATGTATCAGTTCGGATTAGGAGTTCCGCAAGATAACCATAAAGCTATTAAATGGCACCGATTTGTTGCAGAACGTGAACTTGATCATATAAAAACAGGCATGCTTAATTTTGACAATAAGAATATTCCGCAAACTTTGAAAGCATTGAGTAATGATGCGGAAAATGGTAGTGAAGAGGCACAATTGAACTTGGCTATGATGTGGCAACTGGGGTTAGTGGTCCCCGAAGATGAAGCAAAAGCAGCATATTGGTTCCGACTTGCGACGGAACAGGGTGATTCCAAAGCTCAATCCATTATGGGTTTGATATACGCCAAGGGGCAAGGTGTTCCACAAGATGACCGGGCATCCATGAAGTGGTATCGACTTGCGGCAAAAGCCAGCATTGCCAGTGAACGAGCAAAAATATACGAATTGGCAAAACAGAATGTTCCGCAAGCATTGAAAATTATGACCGATGATGCAGAAAATGGCATTGTAGAAGCACAAAAGAACCTGGGTCTGATGCTGCGATTTGGATTAGGAGTCCCAAAAAATGAAAAGAAAGCTGCGGAATGGTACCGACTTGCGGCAGAGCAGGGGAATGTCACTGCTCAATCCATTATGGGGTCGATGTACACCAAAGGACAAGGTGTTCCACAAGACGACCGGGAAGCCATGAAGTGGTACCGACTTGCGGAAGAAAATAGAGTGCCCGCTGAAAAATTACAAATATATGAATTGGCAAAGCAGAATGTTCCACAAGCATTGAAAATTTTAACCGATGATGCAGAAAGCGGCGTAGTGGAAGCACAATACAATTTAGGCAAGGTACATGCTGACGGATTTGGACTCCTGTATGATATTGTGTTGGCCCACATGTGGTACAATCTTGCAGCTTTGCAGGGATATGAAGTTGCCATAGACGAGATAAAATTTATTGAAAAACAAATGTCTCCGCATCAAATAGAGCAAGCGCAGGAAAGGGTAAGAGACTGGAAGCCAAAAAAATAAACCCTGTAGGAATACTTCCAACACAGTCCTGTCGCATTGAAGCCTGGCAACAATAATATGGCTCATCGCCTCCAGCGGTTACGCTGGCCTCTATGAAAATTTGTCTTACTATTTACTCTTCTCCCTGGTCTGAGTTCGCGGGTGGTGGGCAGATTGCTGTTCATCATCTGGCATGTGCTTTACAGAGAATGGGGCATGACGTTCATGTGCTATATTCTAAAAGTCATGGCGAAAAAATTACCGCAAAACCTCCTTACACCCTGCATTGGGCCACCCATTTTCATTGCGCGACATTAAATTTTGATATCTTTTCCATTGCGCGGGCTTTAAAACGCCTGATGAAATGGGAGCGATTTGATATTATACATGGCAATGCCGAAGAGTCTTTTTTTGCCAGCGATATTGCCGGGAACTCCAAGGCTGGTTATTTGTTTACCAGTCACACCTGTATGATTCCCGAAACTGGAATGATTCTTGGCATGTTGCGTCCTGTATCTTTTTTAAAAAGCATCAACAACTATTTATTGCGGTCCTCAGCATACAAAGCTTCCCGGGTAGTCACCTTCAGTGAGTTTTCAAGAAGGCTGGTTCTTAAAGGATTAAGAAAAAAAAAGGGAAAAAGGGTGATAGTCGTTTCCCCTGGAATCGATCCTGGTTGGTTCGAGGCAAAAAGGCAGGCCGAAGGTTCTATGGACTTGGTGTCATGGGGTCGGATGGAAGACGAGAAAGGAATTCCTGAGCTTCTTCGCACGTTAAAGGAAGTTGCGGGGCGAATTTCTGGAGTTCGACTCCATCTAATTGGAAAAGGCAATATGACTGATTCTTACTGCAAACAGGCGGAGGATCTAGGGGTGCTTGATCGAGTAATTTTTCATGGCTGGATGGGTGCCGATGAAATTCAAAAATTTACCGGCAAATGTGCTGCGGGAGTTTTCCCCTCGCGTGTTGAAAGTTTTGGGCTGTCCATGGCAGAGGCGATGGGAGCAGGACTACCTGTCATCGCGACCCGGGTGGGGGCACTTCCAGAGTTTATTGAAGATGGTGTTACCGGAACGCTAGTACCACCGGGCAATATCCCGGCACTTTACCGGGCCATCCTGGAAAAACTGGAAAATCCAGAACGGGCGCAAGCTCTGGCAGATGCAGGACGGGAAACGGTGCGTCAACGTTTTTCCTGGGAACAATCGGCTCAGGAAATGACAACAATTTACCAGTCTGTTCTGGATGAATTATAAATGACAGAATTTCAATTCAAAGAACCAGCCAGACTCGACCTTTCCATCATCACTGTCAGCTTCAATACACGCGATGTTCTCTCTGAATGTCTGGCGTCTATTGCGGAAAAAACAGCAGGCATCTCTTATGAAGTCATCGTGGTGGATAATGCCTCCAGCGATAACACCCCTACGGCTGTTTCAGAAAGTTTTCCTGATGTCCGTTTGATCTGCAACGATGTTAACAGGGGTTTGTCATCCGCCAACAACCAGGGTATCCGTGAGTCGGCAGGAAAGTGGGTGGTTTTACTGAACCCAGATACACGCTTGATCGAAAACAGTTTCCAAAAAATGTTCAGATACTTGCAAGATCATTCAGAGTTTTCCATTCTCGGTCCTGGTATCATTGATGAATTGGGTCAAAGAAGCCCGACCCGGTTGTGGGAGGATAGACCTCAGGACGCGGTTTTGAAAATATTGGGCTTCTACAACCCGAGTGACGAATTACAAAGAATGGGTGATATGCAAGCCCGAGAAGCACTGGTGACTTCGGGCAGTTGTTTTATGATTCGCCGTGAATTATTTGAAGAGGTAGGTCTGCTGGATGAAAATTACTTCTTATATAACGAAGAAGATGATTTTTGTCGTCGAGCCAGAGAGCGTGGAAAGCGTATCTGCTTTTTTCCGGAAACATCGATACAGCATCTGCATGGTAAAAGCACACACCAGCCGGAGCATCGAGAAAAAGTTATTTTAGAAACCTATAAAAGTAACCTTTATTTTTATTCCAAATACTATTCCTGCGGCTGGAATTTCATTTTACGATCCTTATATAAGGTTACATTTTTGGCGGGACTGGTCCGGTCCTCGTTCCGGCACCTGACAGGCTCCGCTTCTCAGGGTGCCGATGATTCCCTCAGGATCAAACTCAAGCTTCTATTTTTGCCCTGAATTGTTGTAGTATAGAAAGTTCATTCAACAGACCGGTTTAAAATTGATGAAAATGGTTGACGTAATTGTTATTGGCGGTGGGCATGCGGGTTGTGAAGCGGCTCTGGCCTCGGCGCGAATGGGGTGTTCCACTGTGATGATCACCCTGGAAGCGGACAAAATTGCCTTGATGCCGTGCAATCCCGCGATTGGCGGGGTGGGTAAAGGCCATATTGTGCGTGAAATTGACGCGCTCGGTGGTGAGATGGCAAAAATCATTGATGAGACGGGAATCCAGTTCAGAGTTTTGAACTCATCCAAAGGTCCGGCTGTGCACGGGTTCCGGGCTCAGGCCGATAAGGACCGTTACAAAAATGCCATGCGCCGGGTTCTGGAAAATACTGACAACCTTGAACTGGTTTTTGAAGAAGTTGATGAACTGATTATTGAAAACTCTGCTGTTAAAGGTGTAAGAACTGCGACCAGGACCGAAATTAAGGCGGTGTCTGTGGTTATTACTACTGGAACCTTTTTAAACGGCCTCATCCATCTTGGAATGACAAGCCGACCGGCTGGACGTGTGGGAGAAAAACCTTCCACTAAATTATCACAATCATTTCTGGCTGCTGGATTTGAGTTGGGCCGTCTGAAAACGGGAACCCCGCCGCGTTTGAAACGCGACAGCATTGACTTCAGCCAGTGTACCCTGCAACCTGGGGATGAGGTGCCACGACCTTTTTCGTTTTCTACCCTCGCTATTGATCGACAGCAGGTGCCTTGTCACCTTACGGCGACGAATGAACGAACTGCAAAGGTGATCCGTGAAAACCTACATTTGTCTCCGTTATATAGCGGAGTGATAGATGGGGTCGGACCGCGCTATTGTCCTTCTATAGAAGATAAGGTTGTTAAATTTCCGGATAAGAATTCGCATAATATTTTTCTGGAGCCGGAAGGTTTGGATACGGATTGGATATATCCGAACGGTATTTCCACCAGCCTTGCAGAGGAAGTGCAGTTAAAGTTAGTGCGCACGATTCCGGGTCTGGAAAAGGCCGAGATTGTTTTGCCGGGTTACGCCGTGGAATACGATTATGTTCCACCGACGCAACTCACTCCGGCTTTGGAGACAAAACGGGTCAGTGGCTTGTTTCACGCAGGTCAGATCAATGGAACGTCCGGTTATGAAGAAGCAGCAGGTCAGGGTCTCATGGCAGGGATCAATGCCGCCCTCAAGGCGCAAAAGAGGAAGCCGTTTCTGCTAACCCGTATGGATAGCTATATCGGTGTGCTCATTGATGACCTTGTGACCAAGGGCACGCAGGAACCTTATCGTATGTTCACTTCACGAGCAGAATATCGACTGATTTTAAGGCAGGACAATGCTGATGAACGATTGATGCAAAAGGGTCATGAGCTGGGTCTGGTGAGTAAAACCCTGCTTGAAAAGTCTATGGAAAAGTATCGCGCTGTAGACCGAGAAATAAAAAGACTGGAAAAGACAACGGTCGCACCCAACCCCGAAACGCTTGTCCGGTTGTCCAAACTGGGTATTCAGGAATTGAGAAACCCCACTACCTTAGGGGGTTTACTCCGTCGCCCTGAAGTGTCGCATGATAGTTTGCTGAGAGCTTTTGACGGTGGTGAGGTACCACAACTGGTTGGCGAGCAGGTAGAAATCAGAGTGAAGTATGAAGGGTTCATTAACCGACAGAACCAGATGGTGGCTCGACAAAAGAAACTGGAGCACTACCGCATACCCGATGAGTTTGAGTATCAGGGAATACCCGGACTGTCCCACGAAGTGGTGCAGAAACTGGAAGAAATTCGTCCGGTTACCCTGGGTCAGGCGGGACGTATTTCTGGAGTCACCCCTTCAGCCATCAGCCTGATCATGATACTCCTCGAAAAACGTCTTACACTAAAAGGATAACCAGGCAAGCATGCATACTGACTCTATTCAATGGCAGATTGAGGTTGATAAGAAAGACATCGCATACATTGTCAGCATTTTTGACGGATATGACGATCTGGCAGTAGTGCGAACGCAGGATGCTTCCCGCGGGCTCATTGAACTACTGGTTTCTCCCGACTACATGGAAGATACCCGCAAGCTTATCGACGCTCTTTCAAAAGAAATCCCCCTCCGTCCCCTTAACTTGACATGAAGCCAAATGGCAGTGTCGTGGTTGTTAATAATGGATCATTGAGTAGACTGGAGTATTTTTGAGTTTTTCTCGTCCGTTCAAAAAATCCAGTTCTATCAAGAAGGCGGCCTCCACAATCTTTACATCTTTAAAATTTTTCTGAATCAAATCCAGGGTGGCAGACAAGGTCCCCCCTGTGGCCAGAACATCATCAATGACGAGAATATTTTGTCCTTCCCGGAACGCATCCTGATGAACTTCAACGGTATCGGTTCCGTATTCCAGTGAGTAAGTTTCCTTAAACGTTTTGTAAGGTAGTTTGCCTGGTTTTCGGACCATGACCACTCCAATGCCCAGCGCATAGGCGAGGGCCGAGGCAAAGATAAACCCACGTGCCTCCACACCAACCACTGCATCCACCTGCTTGTCTGCATAGCGGTCTTTCAGGGTGTTAATCGTTTTCTGGAATGCGACAGGGTCGCCCAGAAGTGGGGTAATATCTTTAAAGATGATTCCTTCTTTGGGGAAGTCTGGAATATCGCGGATGATCTCTTTCACAGTGGTCTCACCTTTCTTGAAATTTACATTAGGCTGCAATAGTAGTTTTTTTATCAAAGATTGGATAAAAAGAAAACTTTATCTTTTAAGGGGTAAATACTTTATTGGATCTTTGGGATGCGTATCGTTCCGCACTTCAAAATGGAGATGGGGGCCGGTGGACCGGCCAGTGCTTCCCATCAAAGATATTTTTTGTCCCTGCTTGACGCGACTTCCTTTTTTAGCAAAAAGTTTTGAGTTGTGTGCGTAAAGGGTGGTCAGGTGATGCTGGTGTTTGATGATGACCATTTTCCCATAGCCGGTGGGGCCCCATCCACTAAACACCACCCTGCCAGCTGCTGCTGCATGGATAGGTGTTCCTTTAGGAGCCGCAATATCGATTCCCTCATGCTTGCGACCATTTCGCATTCCAAACCGGGAAGTCAGAGTACCCTTTGTTGGCCATACGAGAAATCCCTTGCGAGGTTTGACGGTGGGCGGTGTACGTTTTTTTGCTGCCCTGCGCGGTTTGTCGGTAGCGGGTACTGACAAGACTCTACGAGCTCCGGGTATCCATAATCGAGTTCCTTCTCTGAGTTTTTTTGGATCCCCAATGTAGTTGGCGCGTCGCAGAACCTCAACATCCAGATCATAGATTGTTGCAATGCGGTATAAGGTCTGGCCTTTTTGGACTGTGTGATACACCCCTTCTCCATTATCAGGCCATGGATCGAATTGGAAACTCTGGCATCCAATAAGGAATAAACAGATGATGAAAAAAACAGATTTGAAATAATGATGGCAGGGCATTTTATAGGGGCTTGAATGTGCTATAACTTATTGAAAATTGTAGCATTTTTTCAAATTCGTTTACAAGTTTCGAGGCATCCTGTATAAACGAAAAATGGCTTTAATTCAGAATTGGGAAAAACCATAATGACAAAGTTAGTGCGGTTGAAAATAAAATTTCTGGTTTCCTTACTAGTGTCACTATTTATATCCGGTTGTGGACCAAGTCAGCCTTCGCCAGATTTGTTTGCCTTACCGGTTACCTATATCGTCGGGAAAAAACCTGAAGTGGTGATAGCCCGAGATATGAATAACGATGAATTTCCCGATCTATTGGTGGTCAACTCAGCGGGCAATTCCCTGAATTATCTGGAAGGCATTGGGGACGGCACCTTTAAAAACCCGCAGACGATTGAAACCGGGCGCGAACCTTTTGCGTTGGATGTTGCAGATTTTAATGGCGATCGTATTCCTGATGTTGCTTTGTGTAATTATGGCGATGGAAATGTTTCCATCATTCTGGGTCAGAAAGATGGGTTGTTCAAACTGAAGACCGATGTGAAAGTGGGTCGTCTTCCCATTTCGGTCGCCGCAGGGGATTTCAATAATGATGAAAAAATCGATCTGGCTGTGACCCTGCGTTTCAATAAGCTGATTATTCTTCTCGGAGTTGGGGACGGAACCTTTAAGCTTGCTGAGGCCTATCAGGCAGGCCCCACGCCTGCATACAT
>JAJDBI010000243.1 GCA_029261435.1 Nitrospinaceae bacterium | reverse complement strand
TGGATAAGGCTTGACCATCCATGCTGACAAGCAGGTCGCCGCGTTTCATGCCTGCGGTTTGGGCGTTTGAGTTTTTGCCCACTGCTTTGATGCGCACTCCACCGTCCTTTTCCCGGGCAAGGAGCACTCCCAATTTCACTTTGTTTTGACCGGGTACGCGGTATTCCACTTTCCAGGCATAATCTGCGGCATATAGAGGTATGGAGACTTTTTTTACCTTCATTTCACGGTCCTTCAATGCCTCAGGCACTTCGGTGATGTCGGGTAGAATGATTGAATATTGATGCGGTATTCTTCGGTAAGCGCGTTTGGGGATACCAAACCCATATTGAACATGAAACCCACCCGCCAGCACCACCAACTTCTTATCTTTATTAACGGGATCACGCAAAAACTCCGCCACCGTCTGGGCCATGGTTTCTTCCCACAGCAATAACATTCGGTAAGGTTTTTCCAGTGCCTTGGCTGTGTGGCCGCCAAATACGGACATGGAAAATGCGCGGTGGTACGGGTCGGTGTCATCTATTTCTGGATACAGCGTGTTTCCGGGTGCTGCGTCGCCAGAGCGAAAGTGGTTTTCAACTTCGCGAGTGGATTTGAGTCCGATCAGTGGTAGTCCTTTGGATTTAGCAAATTCGAATATCGGCTGGTAGAGTCCAAACCCGCCACCCCAGTTACTGTGAAAGAGATTTCTGAACTCCCGATCTGATAATTGGCCTTGATTGAAGAGGTTCAGCTTCTTCTGCCCTGAGCGGCGGAACATTTCGAGCCCAATCGCTACCGGATATTTTTTCGCTAGAAATTGAATGACCTGCAATTGAACTTTATGAGCTTCGGTATTGTCATGGGTTTCGCCGATATAGATGACCCGGGAGGCCGAAATGGAGTCCATCATTTGTTTCTGGCTGACCACCAACCCGGTCGGGAGATGGAGGATTTGCCCCGCATCCAACTCTGCCAGGTTTTTATAGGGGGACCCGGTATGGGGTACGGCAAATTCTTCGGAATGACCATCACGGGATAACAGTAATAACCAGAATAAAAACAAGGTCGCCAGGACAATGCGAATGGTTTGTGTAACCGGGTTTTGGCTCATGATTTTAGGGCCTTGACTTTGTGGTTTTTTTTGTTGATAATCGCAAGCTTCACAATAAGATGGCCTTTAAGCTAAGTTCGGAAGCGTTGGTGCCGGAGATTTGGTGACGATGCATTAATTTGTGCCATCAAAACAGTTGTTCCCCCTGCTAAAAAACTCAGGGTAGAAAGGAGAGATTTTTGGAAGTCACAGTTTACCAAAACCAAGTTGAAAAAGCCTTAAAAGTATTAAAACGACAAATGACCAAAGAAGGCCTGCTGAAGGAGCTTAAACGCCGCAGGTTTTATGAAAAGCCTTCCGTAAAGAAAAAGCGTAAGCAGAAGGAGGCTAAGAAGAAAAGAAAAGCTGCTATGCGTCGTATGCGATCCTATAACCGGCTTTAGGATTCGTATTTAACTCTTCAATTGGTCCCGCCTTCAATCGTGAAGGTCGGGCACCGGCTTTACCCTTTATCCCGCATTTTTTTCTGACGTAAATTTTCGTAGAAGACCACTGTGCTGGCTGACGCCGCGTTCAAGGACTCCAATTGTCCTGTCATGGGAATTGAGAGCGTGACATCGCATGATTTTTTAAGCAAAGGTCTAATGCCTTTTCCCTCTCCCCCAATGACCAGAGCCACTGGAGTATCGAACTGGTATTGGTAGCAAGGCACCTCTCCATCTGGCACGACACCAGCGACCCAAAACCCAGCTTCTTTGAGTTGTTCGATGCAGCGGGCCAAATTGGTGACCCAGGCGATAGGCAAATGTTCAATAGCCCCCGAGGAACATTTTGCTACCGTTTCGTTTAGAGAGGCTGTACCATGTTTGGGCAGGATCATCCCCTGAATTCCCAGTGTTTCCGCTGACCGGATGATCGCACCCAGGTTTTGCGGGTCCTGAATTCCATCCAGGATGACGAGAGTGGGCAGGGAACAGTTTTGAAACGCTGTTTCGATCAGTCCTTCCAGTTCAAGAGCCATGACTATGGAAAAGTATCCAGCGATCCCTTGATGCACCTGATTTTTGAATTTGTTCTGGAAGGCGGACTTAGGCAACGGCTCGATAGGGATTCGGTTTTCCTTGGCCAGTTCGATCACAGCCTGAACCCTTGGAGGGGCTTTGCCCTGCTCGACAATCAGTCTGTAGCAACGACGTTTAGAGGCTAAAAGTGCCTCCCGCACAGGATTGATTCCGACAATTAAAGACTGTTCTGTAGGTTTCATCAGTGTTGATATACAAGGGTGTCAGGTTTTTTGCTGGACGAAAAGCCCTGAATGAACTATAACATTATGAAAACAATGGGCTTAGCTGGATAAGGCCCCTTGGTGATTGCTGAGCGGTTACGAACCGGTTTTGCTCTTTTTCCTCGAAAAAGTATTCTTTCCCGCGAAAAAACCGCGAAAGCTATTTTAACCTTTTTCTGCAATCCGTAAACCTCCATATGCCGCTTTACCGCAAAAGAATCATTTTTTATTCTCTCTTTACGTTGATGCTCGGGGTGATCTCTGTCTGCTCCCTGGCCTATTATCAGTTGCGTAATCTGGGCGAAATCAAAACTCTTGCTATAGAAAAGCTTGAAGAGTTGACCCGGCGGGAAGTAAAAATTGGTGAGACGGAAATGGACATCGTCCACGGCCTCAGCATTCGTTTGAAAGATGTTTCGGTGAAATCGCGGTTTGCCAAAGAACCGGAATTGACGGCTCAAAGTGTGTTTGTGGTGGTCAGGTTGTTGCCGTTATTGGCTAAACGGGTTGAGGTTAAGAAAATCATTGTTCAGGGGACATCTCTGAAGGTAGTCCGTGATGCCAGGGGAAGGTTCAGTTTAGGCAATGTGAGGAAGTGGATCACCCAGCCTGCCGAAAGTGGTTTGT
Organism: Nitrospinaceae bacterium; assembly: GCA_029261435.1. Classification (GTDB taxonomy): domain Bacteria; phylum Nitrospinota; class Nitrospinia; order Nitrospinales; family VA-1; genus LS-NOB. Next base: position 1,152 of record JAJDBI010000243.1, on the reverse strand, counting down.
TCAAAGTTTTAAGAGTCAGCCTCATGAATCAGCTCATGGTGGAAAATGGGTCCATACATTTTCAGGATTTTTTAAACCGTCCTGCTAATGATCCCCTGCCAATGGACTTGGAGCACATTCATTTTTCTGTGCAAAAAAAACTTATTGGTTCGCCCTTCCAATTCAATTTGAAAGGGGAAATTCCCAGTGGGAGTTCACCCACCGCTTTTCAGGTCTCTGGCGCATTCGACAATTTCTCTAAAGACCGAGGCCTCACTGGCATTTCCATTGACGGTAAGGTTAGAGTTGACGAACTGAATGTTTCAAACTTTCATCCCTATTTAAAAAAGGTGCTGGCGAAAGCACCTGTAGACAGTTTACTGTCCCTAAGCTCCAGTTTTTCTGGCAATATTGGTGGTGCTCTGACAACCGAGGGCACGTTGAAATATTCCTCCAACTCAAATAAAGGGCGCGCAACATTGAGTGATGCCCGTGTGCCTAATCGTGGTGGTTTGGAATATAAAATTTCCCTCGATCAGGATTCCCTTCATATTGAAGAATTGAAATCTGAATCAGGTCCTTTTAAATTTAAGGCCAAGGCCTCCCTCGCGAATTTTCTTTCGAAAGACCCTTCTATCTCCCTTGATCTGATTTCTGATTCTTTTCAGGTTAATAAGAGCATTGACTACCTGCCGCTAAAGTTTTTTCCTGAGGAATACCATGCATTGGTGCAGTCTCGATTTAAAAATGGTTCGATAAAAATAAAGTCATTGAAGTTTGCAGGGAGTCTGGAACAGCTTAGGGGACTGGCGCAGGAGGAAAACCGGGGTCTGATTTCTTCAGAGTTTGAAATGAAGCAAGTGGACTGGCAGTCTCCTTTGCCGGCATTACAGAATGTGACGGGGACTTTCAGTATAAACAAAGGAAATACCGCCTTACATATTGTCAAGGCCCGATACGAAAATCAGCCCATCACTAATGTACACGGAACCATCAACGACATCCTGACTCGGCCGTTGGTGGACCTTAAAGTCGAAAACGAAGTGGATATGAGTCAGTTTCATGGGACTCTCAAGAAGGTTTTCAAGGGGCATCCCTTATTTGATTCCATTGCAATTTACAATGAGTTTGAAGGGACGGCAAATGTTCTTCTGAATGTGAAGGGTCCGCTTG